>CAZZYR010000007.1:0-19016 GCA_964658235.1 uncultured Acetobacteraceae bacterium
CGGTGGACGCGATGGCAGACATCGCGTCCGTGCCTGGCGTGGACGCCGTTTATGTGGGCCCGAGTGACCTCTCCCTCACTCTCGGCCTGCCGCCCGCAGCGGACAATGCGGGGGCGTTCGATGTGGCGCTGCGCCAGGTCGTCCAGCTTGCTGGGGCGCACGGCATTATCGCGGGCGTGCATGCGACTGTGGACTTGGCCGACAAGCGGGCGCAAGGCGGTTTCCGCATGGTGACGGTTGCCACCGATCTGGGCCTGATCCTGACGGGCTTTGCGGGCGCGCTGAAGGCGGCCCGGCAGGCGGCGGACGCGCCCAGGCCAGCGCCGGGCGGCTATGTGACATGACCGATTTTCACATGACGATCGATGGCCGCCCTGTCGCCGGGCCGGATTGGTTCGATGTGCTGAACCCGGCAACTGAACGTGTGTTCGGCCGCGCGCCGGACTGTGCGCCGGCCCAGCTTGATACGGCGATGGCGGCCGCCGCGGCGGCCTTTCCGGCATGGCGTGCGGATGCCGGCGCGCGGCGTGCCGCGTTGCTTGCCTGCGCTGATGTGCTGGTCGGCGAAGCGGACTCGCTGGCCGCGGTGCTGACGGCCGAACAGGGCAAGCCGCTGGCGAACGCGCGCGGCGAGATCGTCCGCAGCGCCGACTGGTTTCGCTATTTCGCCGGCATCGAGCTGGCGCCGGAGGTTTTGCAGGACGATTCGGCCGCGCATGTGAGCCTGGTGCGCCGCCCGATCGGCGTGGTGGCCGCGATCACGCCGTGGAACTTTCCTCTGATGCTGGCGTGCTGGAAGCTGGCGCCGGCGTTGGCTGCCGGCAATACGGTGGTGCTGAAGCCGTCGCCCTACACGCCACTGACGACTCTGGCGATGGGCGCGCTCCTGGCCCGTGTGCTGCCGCCGGGCGTCCTCGGCGTGATCAGCGGCGGGGACAGGCTGGGCCGCGCGATGACCGCCCATCCTGCGGTGCGCAAGATCTCCTTCACCGGATCGACGGCGGCTGGAAAGGCGGTGGCTGCGTCGGCTGCGCCGGACCTGAAACGCGTGACGCTCGAGCTGGGCGGCAACGATCCGGCGATCGTGCTGGACGATGCCGATGTGGGGCGCATTGCCGGTCCGTTGTTCTGGCGCGCATTTGCCAATAACGGCCAGATCTGTTCGGCCATCAAGCGCATCTACGTGCCTGAAAGACTACACGATTCGCTGGTGGACGCGATGGCGGCCATTGCGGCGGAGGTGAAGGTTGGCGAAGGCACGCAGGCCGGGGTCCAGCTTGGCCCGATCAACAATGCGGCGCAGCGTGACCGCGTGCGTAGCCTGGTAAGCGAGGCGCAGGCGGGCGGTGCGCGCACTGCCGCGGGCGGGCAAGCCAGCGAAGGGCCCGGCTATTTCTATCGCCCCACAATCCTGTGCGACCTGCCGGATGACGCGCGTATCGTGGACGAGGAGCAGTTCGGTCCGGCGTTGCCGATCATCGCTTACACGAATCTTGACGAGGCTGTGACACGCGCCAACCACGGCCATTTTGGCCTGGGCGGATCGGTGTGGAGCGACGATGCGGCGCGCGCGGAGGCGGTGGGTGAGGCGTTGGACTGTGGGACGACGTGGGTGAACGACCACCTGCCCGCGGCCCCGCATCTGCCGATGTCGGGCCACAAATGGAGTGGGCTGGGTGCCGAAAACGGCATGCTCGGACTGCACGGATTTACGGAAACCCAGGTCAGATACCGTGCCCGCGCATGATGCGTGGGTGATCCCGGCCACCGCACGCAGCTGGATCGGCAGCGCCAACGATATTGCCAGCGACTTTCCGATCCAGAACCTGCCCTTCGCCATCTTCTCAACGGCGGCTGATCCGGCGCCGCGAGTCGGCGTGGCGATTGGCGATCTGATCGCCGACCTTGCTGTGCTGGAGGCATCGGGTCTGATATCCTATCCCGGCGGCAGCTTTGTGCAGCCGAGCCTGAACCAATTGATTGCGCAGGGCAGGTCCGCGTGGCGGGCGTTGCGGGTCACGCTTGCAACGCTCTTTGCCAAAGGCAGCGCCCTGGCGGACGACACCGCCCTGTGCGCCAGGGCGCTGATCCCGCAATCGGGTGCCGTGCTGCATCTGCCTGTCCAGGTCGGCAACTTCACGGATTTCTACGCTTCGCGCCATCACGCGTTCAATGCCGGTTCGCTGTTCCGCGATCCGGCGCATGCGCTGCTGGCGAACTGGTCGGAGCTGCCGGTTGGATACGCCGGGCGTGCGTCTACGATCGTGGTCGGCGGCACGCCGGTGCGGCGTCCGCTCGGCCAGATCAAACGGCCGGACTCAGCGCGCCCGGTGCTGGCGGCGACCGAGAAACTCGACTTCGAGCTCGAGCTCGGCGCCATCATCGGCGTTCCCAGCATCATGGGCGAGCGCATCGGCCTTGCGGCGGCGGAGTCCCATATCTTCGGTGTGGTGCTGCTCAACGACTGGAGCGCGCGTGACATCCAGCAATGGGAGTCCCAGCCGCTTGGACCGTTCAATGCGAAGAATTTTGCCACCAGCATCTCGCCGTGGGTGGTGACGCTGGATGCGCTGGAGCCGTTGCGCTGCGCGCAGCCGACGCAGGAGCCGCTGCCATTGGACCATCTTTTGCCCGCAGGGCCGGGCGGGTTCGACATCACGCTGGAGCTCAGTTTGCGTCCCGCGGGCGTGGCGGCGGCCAGCACCATCGTGCGCACCAATTTCCGCCACATGTATTGGACCATGGCGCAGCAGGTTGCCCACCATACCGTGGGCGGCTGCAATCTGGCAGTGGGTGACTTACTTGGCTCAGGCACGATCAGTGGGCCCGATCCGCACGCCTGCGGCTGCCTGCTGGAGCAGACCTTCAACGGCAGCCGGCCGCTCATTCTCGATGGCGGGGTTACGCGCCGCTTTGTGGAAGACGGCGATACAGTGACGCTGAGCGGATATGGGCAGTTGGACAATTGCCGCATTGGCTTCGGCGTCTGCGCCACACGCATCCTGCCCGCGGCGCCGTTTCGTATCCTGTAACTTGACGGCGTATCGTCAAACGGAATACAAACGGGTCCAACGGCGATGGTTATGCGGCGGGAGGGCGAGACTGTGAACATGATGGTCAGAGAGGCGAGCTTCGCCCGTTTTCACGACATGCCGCCGGTGTTGCGCGCGGCGGACGGCGCCGAACATTGGGTGACCCGCGGCGCCAATTTCGTAATTGTCATAAGCCGCGTACAACCCGGCACCGTGCTCGCGCGCGCCTCGCAGCCGGATGAGTACATGGTTTTGCTGCCAGAGGGATTGGGTGCCGAACTCGCCGCGCCGGACGGCCGTGTTACGTCCACCGGCGACTCGTTGACGATCGTGCCCCCTGGCGACAGCAGCGTCGTCTGTGCAGGCGCGGGCTATGTCTATCGCGTATTCAGCAACCTGGCGACCGATCTCCTGACACTGGCAGACAATGCGGACGCCTATGCGGCAGGCGCACCGGATGTGGCGCCGCTGGTTGCTTGGCCCGCTCCGCCAGATGGCTGGCGGCTGCGCCATTACGCGCTGGCGGATTATATCCGCGCGCCTGATATTTCACGCGTGTTCCGCAGCACCAACCTGATGCTCAACATCTTCGTGCGCCAAACCAAGCCGCGCAATACATCCGCGATGTCGCCACACTTCCATGACGATTTTGAGCAGGCGTCGATCTCGCTGGCCGGCACCTATGTACATCACATGCGCTATCCATGGGGCCCGGATCTGGAGGAATGGCGGGCTGATGATCATGGCCAGGTCGGCAGTCCTGCCGTTGTGGTCATCCCGCCGAAAGTCATTCACACCACGCAAAGCCTGGGGCCGGATCCCACGCGACTCGTGGACGTGTTCGCGCCGCCGCGCGTCGATTTTTCGATCAAGCCGGGCATGGTCTGTAACGCAAGCGAATACCCGCTGCCGCCCGCGTTGCTTGCCTGAGCCGGCGGCGCGCAGTGGCCAGGCGCCCCCGCGATCTGCTCGACCGCATGCGCGCTCCGGGCGCATGCCTGTTCGGCACGTGGGTCAAGCTGGCTTCGATCGAGACGATCGAGATGCTGGCGCGTGCGGGCTTCGATTACGTGGTGATCGATATGGAGCACGCGCCGCATACGTTCGAGACCGCATACCGCGCCATCGTGGCCGCCCAGGGCCACGGCATGGCTGCCCTGGTGCGGCTGCCTACGCAGATCAGCGAGGACGTGCAGCGTATCCTGGACAGCGATGCGGATGGGCTGCTGGTCCCGCGCGTGCGCAGTGCAGCGGAGGCCTGCGCCTGCGTCGCACAGATGATGTTTAGCCCAAACGGCCTGCGCGGCCTCGGAATCACGTCGCGTGCGGGAAGCTGGGGGATCGACAGTGTTGCGGACTATGTGGCGCGCGGGGACACCAGCGTGCTGCGCGCGGTCCAGATGGAAGATCCCGGCGCGCTGCGCGATGCACGTGCCATCCTCGCGGTAGACGGAATCAATGCGGCGTTCGTGGGGCTCGGCGATCTTTGCCTGGTCACCGGCAAGGCCCCGACCGATCCAGACATCGTCGCGCTCGTTGACGGGTTACTGGAAGCCGCGGCGGCACGCAACATCCCCTGCGGCACCGCGGTCTCCGATGCGCCCGCGGCGCGGCGTGCAAAGGCGCGGGGCTTTCGTTTCGTGATGGTCAGCAACGATGCGACATTGTTTGCGCGGGCGTCAGCGGATCTGGTGCGTGATGTCCGGCAGTAGCAGCCAACCCACCGATCCGCGCGGGCCGTGCTCAGCCGCGGTGCCTCGCGCGCAGTTCGGCGGAAATGGACGCCGCACACCGGTCCAGGTTCGCAAGCAGCTCCGGTCTGGGAGTCTCGCCGATCTGCAACTGCGTGCCGATCAACGAAACCACGGCAATCATCTTGTTCTTGTCATCCAGCACCGGGCTGGCGATGGCGGCCACGCCCGCCTCGGACTCGCCGTTGGACACCTCGAAGCGGCGCTCGCGGATATCGGCGAGCCGCTTTCGCACATGTGTCACCAAGGTCATCGTTTGCGTGGTGCGCGCCGCCAGCCGCTGGGACAGGATGCGCTTTTGGTCCTCCGCGCTGGCATAGGCGAGCATGACTCGGCCCATTGCCGAACCATGCGCCGGCAGGCGAAGCCCCTTGCGCACGCGCACCGCGATCATGCCTTCGCTGTCCAGCGTATGCGAAACGATCATCTCGTCCCCGTCACGCTGGCCCAGCAGCACGGTCAGGCGCGTGGCATCGCGCAGCGTCCGCATCGGCGTCATCGCCGCGTCGCCCACATCGAATTGCGCAGCAGCCGCCTGGCCCAGTTCGAACAGCACCCAGCCGAGACGATACGGCCCGTTGGCGTCGCTCTGCGACAGCAGGCCTGCATCGCGCAGCGTCTGCAGATGCCGGTGGATCCGCGCCTTGCTCTCTCCCACCCGCCGAGCAAGTTCGCTGACGCCCACCGGCGCGCCACCATCGGCCATCGCAGTCAGCAGCCGGATGGTCATGGACAGGGACTTTATGCGGCTGCCGGCATTGTCGTCATCCTCGCCGGCATTGTCTGCCAGGGGCACCGCGCTGCCGCGGATTGCGGGATCGGTTTCCAGCGTGGCCTTTGCGGTTTTACGACGGGTGGGCACGGGGTTTCCTCTCGGCGCGGCCATGCAGGTGTGCGGCTTGGCCGGACGCTATACGCCGGTAAGCCATGAACACAATACCCGATGATCTTGGACCAGCAATGGCACTCCCTGGCATCGTCGCCTTCAATGGCGAGCGCGTGCTACGCGGTCTGCGGCTAAATCGTTTCTTGCTCAGCATGCGGGACCGGGCGGTGCGCGATGCGTTCGCCGCTGATCCCGTAGCGGCCATGCACGCAGGCGATTTGTCCGCGCACGAATGCGATCTGATAACACGCCGCGATTTCGATGGAATGCTTGAGCATGGCGCGTCCATCTACGCAATCGGCAAGGCAATGACGGCATTCGGAACCAGCCTGGCCGCCATCGGGGCCACGTCGCGGGGACAGACCTTGGACGAATTTCTCGCCTGGCGCCGCCGCGGGACAGCAGGCTGACTATGGCACAACTGGTCGCCGGAATCGGTTCCTCCCATGCACCATCCATCGCCTACGCTTATGATGCGGGCCATCAGGACCGCGCCGAGTGGAAGCCGTTCTTCGACTCCTATCTGCCGGTCAAGGCGTGGCTTGCGGCGCTGCAGCCGGATGTGCTGCTGATATTCTACAATGATCACCTGAATAATTTTGATCTGGCCACTTACCCCACCTTCGCGCTCGGACTGGCGGACAGCATGGACGTGGCTGATGAGGGGCGTGGCGCCAGGCCGTTTCCGCCGGTCCCGGGTGATCCCGCCTTTGCCGCCCATCTGGCGCGCGCGCTGGTCACGGATGAATTCGATCTGACGTTGTGCCATGAGATGGTTCTCGATCACGGGATCATGTCCATCCTGCCGCTGATCACCGATGCGCCGTGGACGATACGCGTGGTGCCGGTTGCGGTGAACGTCATCGTGGAGCCGCTGCCCACACCGCGCCGCTGCTTCCGCCTGGGCCAAGCGTGCGGGCGGGCGATCGCCAGCTATGAACCCGCCCTGCGCGTGGCGGTGATGTCCACCGGCGGGCTGTCCCACCAGCTGCACGGCGCGAGCTTCGGCTTCGTCAATCCGGCATGGGACAACCGGTTTATGGATCTGCTTGAGACGAACCCGGAACGGTTGGCCGAGGCGAGCCACAACGACTACATCAGCCGCGGTGGCGCGGAATCGGTGGAGATGATGGTGTGGCTCGCCATGCGCGGCGCGCTGCAGGCAACCGGCGGATACCTGCACCGCGTGCAACGGCATTATTACGCACCGATGCTGACCGGCTACGGCTTGCTGGCCTATGAACTTCAGGCGGGAGCCGGGTCCGATGCGGCGTAGCATCACCATTGACGGCTTCAGCCACGGCAACAATCCGGTGCCCGCCGCAAGCGTGGTGGGCAACATCCTGATGACCGGTGCAATCTTCGGGACCGACACCGCGACGGGGCGCCTGGCTGACGGGTTGGCGCTACAATGTGCGCATATGTTCGACCTTGCCGGGCGCATACTGCACGCTGCGGGCGCGGATTTCGGCGATGTGATCAAGATGACGGTTTTCCTGGCACCTGACCAGCCGCGCGCGGTGGTCAACACGCACTGGGTGAGCGCGTTTCCCGATCCGCTGTCCAGGCCCGCGCGCCACGTGATCGTCAGTGACCGCCTGCCGGCCGGCATGCTGATACAATGCGACCTGGTGGCTGTGCTGGACGCGCATGCCGTCACCGCGGCTGCCAACCAATAAACCCATGATGAGGAAACACACATGACGTTCTGGACCGACTTGCTGGGCATCCCTTTCGAAGTCAAATTCGTCGACGCGGGTGGCGTCCGCACACGCGTGCTCAAACTGGGTTCGGGTGAGCCCGTCGTGTTTTTGCACGGCATCAGTGGCCATCTGGAGGGTTACTGCGCGGTGGCGCGCGATTACGCGGAACGCCATGAAGTCCACATGATCGACATGATCGGACATGGCTACACGGACAGCTTGACAGTGCCGCTGACAACGCAGGTCCTCTCGGATCACGTGATCGCCTATCTCGATGCGGCCGGGATCGATCGCGCCCATCTGGTTGGCCTCTCGCTCGGTGGCTGGACCGCCGCCTGGACAGCGGCTTTTCGCCCGGACCGGGTGCGCAGTCTGACTCTGGTATCCGCCGCCGGCGACCCCGGTGCCGGTCCTGGCATCAACCCCACCTTTGGCCCATGGCTGCGGGAGAGCACGCGTGCCGGCGTGCTCAGCGATGATAAGTCGCTCACCCGCAAGCGTCTGGAGCAGGTGATCGCAAAGCCGGACGACATCACTGACGAGCTGGTTGACGTGCGTTACGCCGTATACCACCAACCGAACTTCGTTGCCGCACTGGATAACCTTCTGGCAATGACCGATACGCAAGATTACCTGCGTTGGGCACTGACCCCGGAGATACTCGGCCGCATCACGTGCGAAGCGCTGGTCGTGTGGGGCGAAAACGATGTGCGGGCCGGCGGACATGGCGGCCAGTATCTGATAGACGGTATCGCTCACAGCAAGCTGGTTGTGTTCAACCACACCGGTCATTGGCCGCCATTCGAGCGCCCCGGTGATTTCGCGCGCGTCGGCGTGGCGTTTCTGGACGGCGGACTTGCCGCCGTGCAGGCCGGCGAGCAATGAACGGCACCAAAAACTTCTGTGGTGATCGAGGCTGCGCCATTACGCAGAACAAGCGCTCGCTTATTTACTTTGAAAACAGCGTATTCCTATCTCTTTGACGGAGACACCTCATGGACACGAATGTAGCAGCCGGACTCTACGACGTCGGCGGCGTGATGATGGAGCGTCCCTTCAAGGCCGGACGCCTCGGCCACGTCGGTCTCTACAACAAGGACTGTGCCGCCTCCGTTACCTTCTACGGTGACCTGCTGGGTTACCGCCTGACGGATACGCTGCGTCCGAATCCCACGGCGCCAGAATTGCAGCTGAACTTCATGAGCTACAACGCGGACCATCACGGCCTTGTCATGGTGCCGAACGCGTTCGGCGTGGCCATGGATCCATATTTCGCCAAGGGAATCACCATCAACCAGCTCAGCTTTCAAGTCGGCTCGCTGGCCGAGGTGATGAACGCGCATCAGATGATGCGCCAACATGACGTCAGCATCTTCCGCGTCGGCCGAGATAGCCCCGGCAGCAATTGGGCCGTCTATTTCCGCGATCCGGACGGCCACATGGTCGAAATCTATTACGGCATGGAACAGCTCGGCTGGGATGGGTTGAGTAAACCCATCGACCAGTTCAAGCAGTTCGCCTACGAAGAGGAGCCTGCCATGCCGCAGCCCTCCGAGGCCGAGGAAATCCGCCGCGTGCAGGCAGCCGGCGGATCATTGGCGAGCGGCCATCGCGCCGTGGATGCCGATCTGCCCTCCACCTATGATGTGGAGGGCGTGCTCCTGCCGCGCCCGTTCAAGGTGATTCACGGCGGCCCCGTGCATCTCTTCGTGGCCGATCTCGACGCCTCGCTGCATTTCTACGAGCATGAAATGGGTTTCGCCCGGACGGAAGAGATCACCTATCGCGGCCACCGTATCGCCTTTCTGCGCACTGGCAGCGAGCATCACTGCCTTGGCCTGTATCCGGTGGCGCTGCGCGCGGAGCTGGGGCTTGGCGATCACACCTCGCTGCTCAGCTACGGCATGCAGGTCGGCAGCTACCGCCAGCTCCGCGACGCCGCGCGTTTCCTGCTCGAAAAAGGCTGCACCTTTGTCGATCTTCCGCCGGAACTGTTCCCCGGGATCGACTACACGACGCACGTCGTGGATCCCGACGGTCATTGCGTCCAACTCTACTACTACATGGAACAGATCGGATGGGACGGCCGCCCGCGGCCACAGAGCGCCCGGCGCGTGGCGCAAACACCCTGGCCAGAGACGCTGTCGCCGCTATCAGACACCTACGCCAACCGGCATTTCCAGGGGCCATTGGGCTGATGGACGCCGATGTCCTGATTGTCGGCTACGGTCCGGTCGGGCAGCTTCTGGCCTTGCGGCTGGGCCAGGCCGGACACCGCGTGATTGTCGTGGAACGCTGGCCCACCTTGTTCCACTCGCCGCGTGCCGTGCATTATGACCATGAGATCGCCCGCATCTTCCAGAGCGTCGGCCTTGGCCGCCAGATGCAAGCGATTTCGCACACGGCCGATGTGGTGAAGTTTACCGGCGCGCAGGGCCAGTTGCTGTTCGAGGAGAATGTGGGCGGTCCCAGCCAATCCGGCTGGCCATTCGCCAACGGTTTCGCGCAGCCGGAATTGGAAGCGGTGCTGGATGCCGGAGTCGGCATGCTGCCGAACGTCACCGTGCTGCGCGGGTGGGAGGCCTATGCGGTCATCCAGGACGCTGCCGGGGTCGATCTGTCCGTGCGCAGCGGTGCGCCACGCGCGCACGGCTGGGTCCCCGACGGCAAAACCAAAACCCTGCGCGCCCAATTCGTTGTGGGCACGGACGGTGCCAACAGCTTCATCCGCGGCCAGTTGGAGACCGGCTTCACCGATCTGGGCTTTGCCTATGATTGGCTGGTCGTCAACGTGAAATGGAAACCGGGGCACGCGCAAGATTTCGGCATCCAGAATATGTGTGATCCGAAACGGCCCACCTCGGTGGTCCCCGGTGGCCCGGGGCGGCGCCGGTGGGAGTTCATGCTGGTGCCCGGCGACGTGCACGCCGACATGGGCAAGGCGGAAACCTCCTGGAAACTGCTCGAACCTTGGGGTGTGACACCGGAGAACGCCATCCTGGAGCGTCATGCCATCTATACGTTCCGTGCAGCATGGGCCAATGATTGGCGCCACGGCCGCCTGCTGGTCGCGGGCGACGCGGCCCATTTGATGCCACCCTTCATGGGCCAGGGCATGTGCAGCGGCATGCGCGATGCGATGACGCTGTCCTGGCAGCTCGGCATGGTCCTGGCCGGCACCCAGCCGCCTGCGTTCCTGGACAACTACACGCAGGAACGGCTGGCGCATGTGCAGCAGTTCATCCACGGCTCGGTCCGCGCGGGCCACATGGTGTGCGTGGTGGACCCCGAGGCTGCGGCGCGGCGTGATGCGGGCATCCTGGCGTCATCTGCCGCCCGGGGCCAGGCGCCGCCACGGCCGGCGCCGTCACGCCTGGGCGCCGGCGTGACAATGGACGGCAACGCGCATGCCGGCCTGCTGGCGTATCAGGGCATCGTGGAGAAGGACGGCCGGAGTGGGCTGTTCGACGATGTGGTGGGCGGCGGTTTCTCGCTGATCGGCGTGGATGACGACCCGGCGGTGCACCTAGACGAAGAGAATCTGCGGTTCCTGCAAACTATCGGCGCCCACGTGGTGCACGTGTCGCAAGACGCGGCGGTGCGCGACGTGGCCGCAGGCTATGCCACGTGGTTCGATCGCCATGGCATCAGCGCAATGCTGTCGCGGCCGGATTTCTACCAGTATGCAGCCACCGATGCGCCGGCACGCGACCTGAATGCGATTGTTGATTCGTTAAGGCAAAAACTGGGCGGCGCGAGAAAGCGTATCGCAATGCTTGACGGCGTATCTCAAACGGCCTAACCCTGTCGCAGGCAAGGACAGGGAGGCCACGGTGGGCATTCGGCGCGGCAGGGAGTTCCTGGAATCGTTGCGCGACGGCCGTGACATCCGCATCGATGGCCAGCGCGTGGGCGACGTGACCACCGATCCCCGCTTCTCCGGCGCGGCCCACACGGTCGCGCAGCTGCTGGACATGCAGCACAGCCCCGACCTGACCGACCGGATGACGTACACATCGCCGACCACCGGCGACCGGGTGGGGCTCGCCTATATCGAGCCGCATTCGCGCAACGATCTGGCGCGCCGCCGCGGCGCCATCGCGCAATGGATGAACGCCACCCAGGGCATGTTCGGACGCAGCCCGGATTTCATGAACTGCTACATCACGGCGCTCGGCTCCGCCTCCTCGGAATTCGCCAAGAGCGGCGAACAGTTCGGCGACAACATCCGCAATTTCTACGAGCATTGCCGCGAGACGGACGCGGTGATGACACACGTGCTGGTCAACCCCCAGGTGGACCGGTCAGTGACGGTGGAGAACCAGGACAAGGACCTGGCCGCCAAGATCGTGCGCGAGACGGATGCGGGCATCGTCATTCGCGGCGCGCGCATGGTCTCCACGCTGTGCGCCTTCGCCAACGAGATCGTGGTGCTGCCGTCGAGCTATATCGCCAACACGCCCGAGGCGCGGGATTATGCGTTCGGGTTCAGCGTACCGGCGGCGACCAAGGGCCTCTCGTTCCTGTCACGCCCTTCGGTCGTGCCGAACGCTGCCTCCATCTACGACTATCCGCTATCGCTGCGGCTGGACGAGAGCGATGCAGTGGTGATCTTCGACGATGTCTTGGTGCCATGGGAGCGCGTGTTCATCTACCGCGATCCGGACATGTGCAACGGGCTCTACCCGCGCACCTTCCTCTCGCCGCACACCAGCCACCAGGCGGCGATCAAGGCGCTGGCAAAGTCGGAATTCATGCTCGGCCTGGCACTCGCCTTGACGCGCTCCACCAAGATCGACGGTTTTCTGCATGTGCAGGGGATGATCGCGGAAATCATGCTTTCGGTGGAGACGGTAAAGGCCTGCATTGATGCCAGCGAAAGCAATGCCGTCACCACGCCTTATGGCACGGTTGCGCCAGACGTGATGCCGCTGTGGGTGGTCCGGCTGGGTTTCCCGAAAATGTTCCACCGCATGCAGGAGATCGTACAGTTGCTGGGTGCCAGCGGCCTTGTGGGCGCGCCATCCATCGCCGAATTCAGCGGCGATGCGCGCGAGATGGCGTCGGAGTATCTGCAATCGGTCAATTCCAGCGCGATCGATCGCGCCAAGCTGTGCCGCCTGGCCTACGACGCATCAATCTCGTCATTCGCGGGGCGGCAGCAGCTCTACGAGCGGTTCTACACGGGCGATCCCGCCCGACTGGCCGGCGCGCTGATCAACATCTATGGGCACAAGGACGAGCTCGTGGGACGGATAGAAGATTTTCTGGACCATCTGCCGGATTTCGTCGGCCTGCCCCGTGCCGAGGCGCCGACCAACCTCGCCGTCCCGCACGCCGTGAGGTCCGCGGCATGAGCGCGGAGCGGCGGATCGAGATACCGCAGGGGACCACGCAGAGTGACCGTGCAGCGTTGCGTCGCGTGCTGGGCCAGTTTGCAACCGGCGTGGCCGTGATTTCCACGCGGACGGATACCGGCGGCCTCGTCGGGATAACGGTAAACTCGTTTGCCTCCGTGTCGCTCGATCCGCCGCTCGTGTTGTGGAGCCTGCGCCGCAATGCGGGCTCGTTCGCTGTGTTTGCCGGCGCCACGCACTGGGCAGTGAATATCCTGGCCGCCGAACAGCGTGCGCTGGCGCAGCATTTCTGCACCGCGCAGCCGGACCGGTTTGCTGGGATCGCGCATCGGCTGGGCCTGGGCGGCGCACCGCTGCTGGACCAGGCCATCGCGCGGCTGGAATGTTCCGTATTTACGACGGTGGAAGGTGGCGATCACGTGATACATATCGGTCATCTGGATCGTTTTGACGTGCTGGAGGGTGAGCCGCTGCTGTTTTTCGGCGGCGCGTTCGGGCGCTGGCAGCCGACCGTGCACGATGCCGTGACAGCCGGATGAAATTCGTGGTCTTCGCCTCGGGCGGCACGGACGCCATCGGCGTGCGCATGTCCGATGGCGCATTGCGCGGCCTGGCAGCGTCGTCGCCGGTCTATCCCGGGGATCTCGACACGCTCATACGCGCGGGTCGGGTGGCTCTTGAACAGGCCGGCAAGCTGCTCTCGGCAGCCCCGGTTATTGACGAAGCAGTCATCGAATTCCTGCCACCCTTCCGCCGCCCGGAGAAAGTCCTGTGCGCCGGGCTGAACTATCTGGATCACAGCAACGAGACTGGGCATCCACCCGTCTCCTACCCAGCCATCTTCGCACGTTTTCCCACCAGCCTGATCGGGCACGGCCAGCCGATCGCGCTTCCACCGATGTCGCACGAACTCGATTTTGAGGGCGAACTGGCCGCGATCATCGGCATTGGTGGCCATCGGATATCGCGCCAAGATGCGTTGCGACACGTGGCGGGATACGCCGTTTTTAACGACACCACGCTGCGCGACTATCAAATGAAAAGCAGCAGCAAGCAGTGGACGATGGGCAAGAACTTTGATCGCACGGGTGCCTTCGGGCCATCGTTCGTGACCGAGGACGAGCTGCCGCCCGGTGCCACTGGCCTGCACCTGGAGACACGCCTGAACGGGGAGGTGATGCAATCCGCAACAACCGCGGACATGATATTTGACGTGGCTACACTTGTCGAAATCATCAGCGAGGTCATGACGCTCTCGGCGGGCGACGTGATCGTAACGGGCACGCCGGGCGGGGTGGGGATGTTCCGCAAGCCGATGCTGTGGATGAAGCCGGGCGATGTGTGTGAGGTGGAGATTGACGGCGTCGGTCTCCTCCAGAACGTCATCGTTGCGGAGAAGGAATGGGCTGTCGCGGCCTGAGCACTAAAGTTACTGAAAGCGAACCGTGCCGAAAACAGCACACTAAGTGCTGAGGTGCAAAGAGTCACAATAGTCAAAAGGGGGGAAATCATGCGGCAGAGTCTTTTGGCGGCCACTGCAATGGCTAACGTTATACTAACCATCCAGGTCACGAAGGCGGAGCCAGTGGTTCCTGTGGTTGCTCCACCAGTTTCACTCAGTCCTACGCCCGGAGAGGGTTTGCGCAACAAGAGTGCCGCCCTGGAGACGATCACCGTCACGGCGACACGCCGGCGCGAAAACCTGCAGAAGGCGGCGATTTCAGTGACCGCGATCTCAAGCGCCCGGCTGGAAGCGGCTGGTGTTGTCGAGGTTTCAGACCTCAGCAAGGTCGCCCCAGGTATCAACATCTCACCCAACGCTGCGGGCTCGCAGATCTACCTGAGAGGCGTCGGCACCTTTGGGATCGGTGCGTTCACTGATTCACCGGTGGCATTCAATGTCGACGGCATATTCCTCGGCATCCCAGCTGAAACGGCCGGCAATTTCTTTGACCTTGCCAGAGTGGAGGTGCTGAAGGGACCCCAGGGAACGCTCTATGGAAAGAACGCGACCGCAGGGGCGATCAACCTGATCAGCAACCCGCCTGTTCAGCAATTTGGTGGATACTCGACATTCGAGATCGGGAATTATGGTCTCTTTAAAACAACCGACGCGATAAACCTGCCTCTCAGCGACAAACTGTCGGTCCGCGCAGCAGCTGAATTCGTCAACCGCGATGGATATTTCAGCGATGGCACAGGTGCCAACAAAAGCGTCTCCGTCCGGCTGCAGGCGCTCTACAAGCCGACCGATGACATCTCATTGCTCATCGCGGGTGACTATATCCACGTCAGCGGAGGTGTCTCGCCCTCAGTCGCGATCCCACTGGTCAATCCCTCCAACCCGTGGCAAGGCCCATCCGGGGCGGTCGGGAATGCCTATATCAATTCGATAGCCCGTAAGGGTTTGGCGGCTGGCGGAAACCTGCCGTCCTTCTTCTCCAAATTCCTGCCGGATGTCGATACAAACCAATATCTGCACAGCGACTCAGCCGGAATACGGGGCGATCTCGAGTGGAATTTGGGCTTCTCGACCCTGTCCATACTTGCGTCCTATCGGCATTTCGACTCGTCAAACGGGAACGAAACCGGGTTTCCAGCACCTGTCCAGGATATCGGCCATCAGTCGAGTGTAGAGATACGTCTCGCGTCACCGAGCGACAATGGGCGGCTGAAATGGATCGCTGGCCTCTACTATTTTAATGAGCTCTCCGACTCAACAGTCGTCGTGGACCAGGGCTTTCTGACCCATACCGACAAACCCGATGAAGGCGACACGGCAGTCGCTGCATTCGGCGAGGCAACTTATACGGTGCTGCCGCATTTCCGGGTGACCGGCGGCTTGCGCGGCACCACCGAGACCCGAACCCAAAGCGGTTTCGGCCTCAACGTTTATAGCACAGACGCGATCGCCGCGTTTCGGCAGGCCACCGGTATACCGTCGTTCGTGCCTGTGCTGGAGCCTTTGCGTTACAACTATACCAATGCTGCGACGTTCCGTGACATCAGCGTGAAGGCGGGGCTGGAATATGACGTTGCGCCGAACTCGCTGGCTTTTGCCACCTTCAGCACCGGCTACAAGACAGGGGGACTAAACCCCGATGTCAATACCTCTAAAGTGTCCAATGTCTACCAGCCGGAGAAACTGATCGCCTACACGATCGGCTCGAAAAACCGCTTTCTGGGCGGTGCTCTGCAGGCGAACGCGGAGGCATTCTACTGGAACTATAAGAATCACCAGGAAATCTATCTTACGGCGACGCAGGCAACCGCAAACGAGCCACCCGCCGCCGGCTTCTCCCAGCCGCTGACGCATAATATCGGCGCATCCACGATCAAGGGATTCGACCTCGACCTGCAGTACAAGTTGACCCAGAGTGATCTGTTGTCAGCGCAGGTCGAGTATCTTGATGCCGTGTTTAACGTGTTCCGTTACCTGTCTCCATCCGCTCCCAATACGAGCTGTCCCTACAGTTTTCAGACTTCCTCCCAGCAATATCTTGTCAACTGTGATGGCAAGCCATTCACCCGCGCGCCGAAATGGTCTGCCACCCTCGGCTACCAGCATATCTTTGCCCTGCAGGGCAATCGCGGAGATATCGTCACGGCCATTAACACGCAAATTTCGACGTCCTACGGGACCGCAGTCGACTTCCTGCCGCTAGAGCGGCAGGCCGCATACACCATAACGGACTTCAACCTGACGTACGAGCCTCCGTCCGGTATCTATACGATCACTGGCTATGTTCATAATATCGAGGATAGCGTAGTGATCGACAGTTCCTTCGCGTATCCATTCGCCAACAGTTTCGTGTATGCAAATATCCGGCCGCCGCGTACTTTTGGCGGCATCCTGAAGGTTCGCTTTTGACATTCGGAGCCGACGAACATGCGGTGTGGCAATCGCGCGGATCCCGTTTGTCTACGTGCGTCGGGGGGGTCGAACATCATCCCTCCCGCTCCGGTGGGTTTCTTAATGAAGACCGACTCATGCATCACTCGATCAAACGGGGTCGCCTCTCGGAAGAAGATGCTGCCTCGGATCGTAACTCCCCACTGCGGTGGGGGTGCCTAAAACATAACGGTATGGAATGGTCTTTTGCCGCCACTGTTGCTTTGATAGAATCGAAGTAATGAAATTCCTTGGAGGATATGATCGATGGATATGATACCCGCGCGCGACCTGAACGAGCACGAGATCGCCGCCTACGAGCGTGACGGCGTGGTTTGCCTGCGAGGCATTTATTCGCCGTCGTGGGTAGAAACCCTCGCCGCGATGCTGGATGAGGTCTATGCGTCAAGCACTCATCAAGTGCCCGGCGTCAGCTCAACGTTCAAGGAAGCCCACTTTTCTTGGTTGCAAAATGACGTGGTCCGTGACTTCGTCCTCTATGGGCCGAGCGCGCGTATTGCCCAGCAAGCCATGCGATCGTCCAAGGTGAATTTCTTCTACGATCAGATTTTCATCAAGGGTGCACGGACTGCGGACCCGACACCCTGGCATCATGACATGACATTCTGGCCGCTGGCTGGGGAACAAATATCAACACTCTGGACATCCGTCGATGCGGTGACTGCGGAAACATCCGCACTCGAGTTTGTCGCCGGGTCCCATAAATGGGGGAAGCGCTGGAAGCCGGTCGGCATCGGAGGCACGGTTGTCTCGGAAGAGCCGCTTGAAGCCTTGCCGGATATCGAGGCGGATAGGGGAAAGTTTGATATCCTCAGCTGGAGCCTCGAGCCAGGAGACGCGCTCTTGTTTCACGCGCTGACGGTCCATGGTTCGCGCGGCAATAGTTCAACAGTTAAGATGCGGCGCGCGATTTCGACTCGCTGGTGCGGAGATGACGTCGTCTATTGGCCCGTGAGTGGACAGATGCCACTGCCGCGAAAGACTGGATTGGAGAAGGGTGCTGCTCTGTCGGGCCAATTGTTCCCACAGATTCTGCCGACGCTTGATGTTTCGGCTGTCGCGGATCGGCTAAAACAGCCGCTTTTTCCAGATCCTGAATTAATGTCGCGGGCGCTCGAGCAATTCGCCAGGGCAGAACGCGTAACAATTTGAAGGAGAGCGACGTGGCGTTGATGCAGACGAGACATCTATGCCATCAAGCGCCTTCGAAGGCGGGATGGCATCGGTCGCGTTCGCCTTATCGCGCGCGCAATCCTGCCGCTCCGCAGGTTTGTCGGGATATTGACGACTTGTCTTTGAGAACGGGAATATGACAATCTCGAGTTCACGCTCTCTGTCCATCGCCCTGATCGCGGCGCGGGTGCTGTTCGGCTTGATTTTTCTCGCCGCGGGGCTGTTCAAGCTGGCGGGCGCCCCGATGATGGTCGCGGAGTTCGGTCAGCTCGGCCTTGGACAAGGCTTCCGATACGTCACCGGCGCCATGGAGGTGCTTGGTGCAGTCATGCTCGTGCGCCCATCCAGCTGCAGGTATGGCGCAGTGGTGCTTATGATCGTCTCGCTCGGCGCGTGCGTGGCGCAGTTGAGCGTGTTGCATCAGGATATCATCCACACCCTCGTCTTCGCATCTGTTCTCGCCTGGATAGCTTACTCTTACAGATCGGTCCGCGAATAGCTTCAGCACGCACGGCACGCCCGACGCCGAAGGCAGCCTGCGGAAGACTCCCCTTGCTGCCCGCTGCCGCAGGTCTTTCGGGTCTCGATAGAAAGCGTCTACCGCAGCGAGCAAGCAGGGGCGCCAGCTGGAGCCGCAGCGTCAGGCACTGCGGCGCTGCGAGCCAGGTTGCGGCTTCAGCCCCGCCTCCACATACGGCGGCCGCTCCTCAGTACTTTCACGCCAGCATGGGTCGCGCGGACCACCTCGTCCATCCCTGACGCATCCTCCAGTTCCACGCTCTCACTCGGGCATGTTGAAGCTAGCTTGACCTGCTGTGGCAAAGCGCAAAATGAATGCGTTGTTTCCCCGGCTTGTCTCGGGGGCCGCTTGGTTTCCGGTAATCGCAGCCTGTTTGGTTCGGTTCGGCACGGGTGTGCGTCTTCGTCCACGCGTATGCGCGGGTGGTTCTGCCGTGCTGGGGCTTGCAATGCCGGCGGCACGTCGGATCCGCATGCTGCGCCGGCTGCACCCTTCTCCACTTTAAGCCAGTGCCCGACGCATCCCCGGGACATCACGGGGCATTCCGAGGAATAGCGTGGTAGGCGGACGGCCCAAGCCACGCCCCCTCCCAAGCCTCGAGAGGTATGTCCCCGGCGGGATTCGAACCCACGGCCCCAGGATTAGGAATCCTGTGCTCTATCCTGCTGAGCTACGGAGACG
>CAZZYR010000008.1:0-18907 GCA_964658235.1 uncultured Acetobacteraceae bacterium
CTTGACCTTGCGTGACGCCATCTGGCGCACGCCCGACGCAGGGTTCTTGTCGATTAGGCCAAGTCGCAGGGCGTGGCCGAGCAACGCGCGAAAGGTGCTGATCGCGCGCGCCGCGACGCCGGCGCCACCCGTGGAGCGGCCGCCGCGGCCTTGCGCCTTCTTGCCACGCGCGGACTTGCCGGCGGCAATGTCCGCCTGCATCGCGTCGACGTCGCGTAGGGTCAGGTTACTCAGGACACGAGGACCCAACAGCGGCTTGATGTGGGTCTCGATCCGGCTGCGATCCATCGCAATGCTCGACGCTTTGATCGGCCGGCGATTGCGGCCCAGTAGGCGGCCTTCGCCTGCTTCCTTTAGATACCAGTCGCATACGTCTGCGACCGTCATGCCGTCGCGAATGGCGTGACGATCGGCCGATGGGTCAGCCCCCTCAGCGACGGCCGCCAGCTTCTGGCGCGCCAATGCCCGCGCCTGTTCGGGCGTCAGCACCCCGCAGGGACCGATAACCAGCCGCCGAGTGCGCCCTTCCACGTTGCGATATTGGATCAAATAAGTCTTGGCGCCGGAGGGCTTCACGCGGACGCCGAAGCCTCGCATTTCGCTGTCCCATGCGAATCCATCCTTGTTAGGTTTTGATCCGAGAGCATCGACCAGACGCTTGGTGATTTTACCCATTTCGCCCACATCCTCTTGTTCTATAACGCGAATTCCGGATTCTGCTTCCCCGGAATCCGCGGCGGCGGCCGGGGAAGCATGGGGGAAGCAAAAAAACGGGTTTCGGGGGGTACGAGGAGGATACCGACGGGATGGGTAGCCGCAAGAAAAGCCCTTTGATAATAGGGTCTTAGCGGGCCGCTGGTTAGAAAAAGATGCTGCCGGATAGACGGCTTAAAAAAATTGCCAAGGTTGGGGTCGAGGGTTCGAATCCCTTCGCCCGCTCCAGATTTTCTTTTCAGGGGAGGCCTCCTAATTGGGAGGCAGCGTCCTGCTTTGAGCCGGTGGTTCTTCAGAGCTTTCGGGTCTGGCTCCAATAGCAAAACACCGATAGCAAACTTGGTGGTGTTGGGTTGGTCAAAAAGTGATTCCTGAGGGGGGCGCCGGTCTGCACCGCTTACGGCGAGCAAAGGTTCAGGCACAACAGTTCAGGCAGGAAACCGCCGCCCAAACGCGGCGGATGCTGGCGTGTTTGGATGAACGTCATCCCTGGCGTGAGCACCTTCATCCCGCTAGCGCCTGTTCGACGCCGGAGTGGGAAAGCCTTTCGCAGTAAGGTTTTCGGACGCCGCGCGCAATTTCGTGGGGCGGACAGGCTGATCGAACAGATTTGGCGTAGAGGTTGCCGCAACGCAGCATAAGCGGCCCTTATATTAGCATAAGAATAATTGAATAGGTTCTCGTTCTTCGAGAGACGTAGATTTGTTGATCTCCAAATCGCGAGGAGAACAACGTGATTACGCCGACCTACGCAACGCATACCGGCTATTGTCTCAGTAATTACTTGCCCGGGCTATCTAGTTACGGTCCGAGCGATTATCAGCCGAGCAAGGCGTTGCGTCGAAAACTCTACCTACACGCGATGTAGCAGCAGTGGTCGCCAGGGAATTATCGATGGCTGCGCGAGCAAATAAGTTTGCCACAGGCGCGATGTGCGCTGGTCACCAGAGAGATGACTTTCTCTCGAAGCGGACGGTGTTCGGGAACAGTGAGTGTCAGATGAACTCATTTGTCAGCAATATCGATGCTGTTGACCCGGAGTCTGGGTGGCGGATTGCAGGCGGCCATCATCTTGCTGGGGACGTTGCCCGTGTCGCTCGAGGACGTGTCGCCCGTGTGAGAGGCGTGCACTAATGATCCGCCGCAGGGCGCAAGACGGATCCGGAGGTGGCAGTCTAGGTCGCCACCAGTCAGCCCGTTCCGGGCGCCTGAGCTGGATCACCGCGACGCAGCCCGGCCTTCCGCCAGAATGTGGCCGGCATGCGCTGGCGGACAGCGCCATCAGCTTGGCGCTCCATCATCGCGTACAAGAAACCACTGCGGCCTTTGACGCCATCGAACCAGTTTTACGCGAAGTTGCGCGGCACCAGTTCGAAGACGGATCTGCACGACGCGGCGCAGCTTACGTGCTGTCCCAACTGCATCTGGATTTGTCTACTGACCTGTTTGCAGCTAACTGGACCGCCCCACTAGACACCGCAACACTTCACGCGCGCTGCATACTGGGTACATTCGGTCGTCTCATCGAACAAACTTTCGATCGCAGCCTAGCTGATCTCAGCGCCGCTGGAGGCCTCGACGATTTCCTGCACCGCTGGAGATTTCACGCCATTGATGTCACGCCCTGTGCCGATAGCCGTCTTGTAGACGCCATCAACTACACTCTACGTATGCCGCAATCCCTCGTAGTCTACCGCAAGCCGGTTCCAGAGGCGCTCTTCAACGTAGAGGAAGCCGTCAGGCAATGGGAGCGTTCGGAGCTCCGTCGCTGGCGGGAAGCCTTCCCAAATGATGCATCTAGCCCCACGCGGTATTTGAAGATGTGTGTCTATCCGTTCAGCAGTGGCGAGTCGCCGGACAGGAGTTGCGTGGCACAGCGCGGCAGTGAAAACCAGGCAATACCAGCATTGCTGGCACGTCTGCGTCAATTTAGTCAGGCTGTGAGACTACGACACGGCGAGAATGCGTTGGTTGCAACTCTTCTCGTGGGCATCAATGCCAGCACGGACGCTATCAGGGTGCACGTTCCGGATGCACACGGCATTATGCATGCCGGTCGCAACCTCAATGGTCATATCATCTACAACAGCACGAGCGCCCTATCACGTGAAGCCGCGGAGGAGGCCATTCACACCGCCGTAGCGACCTGCGCGGGTGTCAGTCCAAACGACGCCGCGTCATCGGGGATGCGATGGTTTTGTGCCGATCTCCTAAAAACTAATATCGCTCAGATTGACTTCAGGCGTGAATGGCGTTGGCTACATTCGAATTCTGACGAACGCCTCATAGTTGTGGGTGACGTGGTCGATGGAGAGCCGTTACGGCATATTGCGTATCAGGTGCAAATGAACGGCCTTGGGGAAGGTGTCGCGGAACTGGATTACGGCATCAATGTTCTGCGTGGCTATCACGACAAGCGCCGCCTCGCGATACCGCTGCTCGTTCACGTGCGCACTGACCCTCTTCTGCCGGCAGCGGAACAACATGCCCGGGAGCGAGCGCTTCACTTGGTCAACGAAGTCCGGCGCCGTTACGATGAACTCGTTGCCCGCAGGCATCTGCACATCCAAGCGATCATCCAGGACGGCAACGGTGGAATTCAACAGCTTCCAAGCCTTTGCTGAGCGACTATTTTGCAGTCAGACATGAAATAAAGCAGCATGGGGCGTCAATGAAACAGTTCGAGATTAAAGTCCTTACAAACCGCAAGGCATGCCAGCGTCTAGGCAAAACTGCCCAATCGGCTTCCACGATAGAGGGAAGCCTTTCCAGTCGGCAGTTTTTCAACTTTGCTCTCTGACGTTGGTATGTGGACCCCACCTGAACGCGGCTCTTCAACGGCCTGCGAAGAATTCTTGCCGAACAGCCTCATTTGAAACGCCAATGCAGCATTAGAGAGTCGCTTGTCACTTCGATGTACGACAAACCACTTCCGAATTATCGGGAACCCGTCAAAAGGCAGCACCACTAGGCGTCCAGCCTGCAATTCCAGTTCAATCATCTGCGCAGGCATGATGCCTATTCCAAGACCCGCTTGGACCGCCTGTTTTACGGCCTCGTTTGTGTTCAACTCGCAGCCGGGCTGGTAAGTGATCCCAGCCTTCGAAAAGAATCGCTCCATTGCTGCCCGTGTTCCAGACCCTTGCTCACGGGTCACAATGGTTTCGTCTTGGATGTGGCAAAGATCTATGCGCTCCATTGACGCAAGGGAGTGATCTGGCGGGGCGATAACCACGAGTGGATTATCCATAAAAAACTGTGTAACAATGTCGCCGCGTTCTGGCGTGTGCCCCAGTATTGCCAGCTCTGCTTCATTGCTGCTGACCGCGGCTAGAACCGCCTCCCGATTGGCCACTTTCAGACTCACCCGCACGCCAGGATACTCCGCGCTGAAGCCAGCTATCAGCGCGGGGAGAAAGTAATTTGCCGTGGAGACGACTGCTACGCGAAGAACGCCACGCTCGAGTTCGCGGAATTGCTCCATGGACGCCAGCATTTCAGCCGTATGCTTGCCGATGCGCGCGGCATGGTAACAAAGCTCTTGTCCAGCATCCGTAAGGGCGAACTTTTTGCCAACCTGTTCCACGACCACGAGCCCAAGCTGGTCCTCCATCTGCTTGATCTGCATGGAGACCGCCGGCTGTGTGAGGCCAAGTTCATCGGCAGCGCGCGAGATGGAACCGTGGCGAGCAACCGACTCGAAGATGCGTAACTGCCGCAACGTGATCTGCATGGCTGCTCTCCCCGTTTGGACACCATTTTTACAGGCAGAGTAGGATGCATCAAGTTAGAGTCAACGGGCATCTGTCACTCTAGGCGGCGCGTCGAGACCGGGCCGATAATGCAGTGCAGCATAAAAACGTCTTATGCTGATATAAAAAGAACTGAATACGCTTTTCAGCCGGGCTGATTTAGATCTGTTGATGGCAGAGCTAGATCAGGAGGAAGCCGTGGCGGAGAAGACTTACTCAGCGGGCGTTAAAGATTACCGCAAGACGTATTGGACGCCCGACTATGTTCCGCTTGATAGCGATCTACTCGCAGTGTTTAAAATCGTCGCGCAGGCTGGTGTGCCCCACGAAGAGGCCGCGGCCGCCGTCGCCGCCGAAAGTTCAACCGGCACCTGGACCACAGTGTGGACGGATCTGCTGACCGATCTTGATTACTACAAGGGCCGCGCATACCGCATTGAGCCAGTGCCTGGCGACCCAAATGCCTTCTACGCATTTATCGCCTACCCCCTTGATTTGTTTGAGGAAGGGTCGGTCGTCAACGTACTGACGTCTCTCGTCGGCAATGTATTCGGCTTCAAGGCAGTGCGTAGCCTTAGGCTGGAGGACATTCGTTTTCCTCTGGCCTACGTGAAGACCTGCGGTGGCCCCCCGAACGGCATCCAGCTTGAGCGCGATCGGCTGAACAAATATGGCCGCCCGTTGCTTGGGTGCACGATCAAGCCGAAACTGGGTTTGTCGGCCAAAAACTACGGTCGCGCTGTGTATGAATGCCTGCGCGGCGGACTCGATTTTACCAAGGACGACGAGAACATCAACAGCCAGCCCTTCATGCGCTGGCAGCACCGGTTCGAGTTCGTCATGGAAGCGGTGCAAAAGGCCGAGCAGGAAACAGGGGAGCGCAAAGGCCACTATCTGAACTGCACAGCGCCCACGCCGGAGGAAATGTATAAGCGTGCCGAATTTGCCAAATCCCTTGGCGCGCCGATCATCATGCATGACTTCCTGACAGCCGGCTTCACCGCCAATACAGGTCTGGCCAACTGGTGCCGAGAGAACGGCATGCTGCTCCACATCCACCGTGCGATGCATGCGGTGCTGGACCGCAATCCTTTGCACGGGATTCATTTCCGTGTGCTGACAAAATGCCTGCGCTTGTCCGGGGGCGACCACCTCCATTCCGGCACAGTGGTGGGCAAGCTGGAAGGTGACCGTGAGGCCACGATCGGCTGGGTGGACTTGATGCGCGAGCCCTTCATTCCGGAGAACCGCGCGCGCGGCATCTTCTTTGATCAGGACTGGGGCCCGATGCCGGGCGTCATGCCGGTGGCTTCTGGTGGCATTCATGTCTGGCACATGCCAGCCCTCACCGGGATCTTCGGTGACGATGCATGCTTCCAATTCGGTGGCGGAACGCTAGGCCATCCCTGGGGCAACGCCGCCGGCGCGCATGCCAACCGCGTGGCGCTGGAGGCGTGCGTGGAAGCGCGAAACACGGGACGCCAGGTTGAGCGGGAAGGCCGCCAGATCCTGGAAGAAGCCGCCCAGCACTCGCCTGAGCTGCGCGTGGCGATGGAAACCTGGAAGGAAATCAAGTTCGAGTTCGACACGGTCGACAAGCTGGACACCGCTGGCCCGTCGCTGCGCGCTGTCGCCTGATCGAATACCCTCGATCGCACCTGACCCGGAGAAACCCCATGTCCGAGACCCTTGCCTACAAGCCAACCGAAAGGCGCAGTGAGACGTTCTCATACCTGCCGCCGATGACGCCGGACCGCCTGCGCAAGCAGATCACGTATCTGATCAACCAGGGCTGGAATCCCGCCATAGAGTACACTGAGCCGGAGAAAGCTTTCTCCAGCTTCTGGTATCTCTGGAAGCTGCCGTTCTTCGGCGAACGCTCCGTCGACAAGATCCTGGCTGAGTTGGAGGCGTGCCACCGCGCCAACCCGGGGATGCACGTTCGCCTGCTCGGCTATGACAACTACAGCCAGAGCCAAGGCACAGCGTTCGTTGTCTACCGCGCTGGCGCGCGCTGAAAGGCGAGGCCGTGGCAAGGATCGACGCACAATCGGGACGGGCCGCCGCCATCGCGCGCCGGCTGGCCCTGTCAGCCGGCAAAGCGGCATTGCCGCCCGCCACGGAGCGGGTGAGGAATGGTCAGCGCAGCGCCAGCACGCCACAGGCGGCAGCTGCGGCGGCTCCTGCCTCTGGCGCGACGCCCCAGATCCCGCGCGTGCAATCGACCCCGGTTTCCACCATGCCTGCCGTGGCAGCGTCACGCCTTGCCGCCTCCGGGCTGACCGGGCGGGAAGCATCGTTGGAACGCCGGCGGCTGCTCTCGGCCGGCAAGACCGCGGTCGGTACTTCGCCGCAACCGCCAATGCCGCCGGAGCTGGAGCTGTCGGGCGCCAGCTCAGGGCGCGCCGTGAGCCAGCAACGGCGCATAGCGCTCAGCCAGACGGGCCGCGTCGAAACCGTGACTGGTGTTGCGAGCGCCCAGCCAGATGCCGGCAAGCTCGTCTATGCCCCTAAGGTAGTCGAGAGCACCACAAGTGGTGGCCAGCGCGTCACCGGCTCACGCATGGGCCGTGGCCAGTCTGTCACCGGCGATGAGCGCGGCACCATCCAGCCCGTCTCCGGCACGCAATATGTCGAAGTCGGCGCCGGCGGCTCCTGGCGCGCCGGCGGACCCAAGGTTGGCTTTGCCAGGACCGCCAGCGGTCTGACTGTATCTGGAACGATGGTGCGCAGCGCGGTCGCCGTCACGGGCGACGAGGCGGCCGGCGCGACCATGACCGGCCGCGTGGATCAGTCCCCAGCTGACGATATGACAGCGCGCAGCGGCCAGGGTGGCAAAGTGCCAACCCAGTTCTCCCCCCCGGCGGGCGCGCGCGCCACGGCCTTTGCCGGAGGCTCCGGCCTGCAGCGTGCAGCTGCCGGCTCGCGGGAGCGCCAGCGGGACCGTGCTGCCGAAGCCACTGGTGGCGGTGTGGCCATCACCGGCTCGGCGCTGTGCCACAGCAAGAGGGTCACCGGCGACCAGGGCGGGCCCACGCGCAACGTGACCGGCAATCATTTCATGGCACCGGCCCGGCGCCAGTCCACGATCGTGGACCCTCCGGCGCAGCCGATGGTGGAGCCGGCGCGCCAGTTGAAAGCCGCCGCACTCAGCGTCGGCGGTCAGCGCGTGAGCGGCCTTGATGTCGAGCACAACATGCGCGTGACAGGGGATGCGCCTGGGAGCTGCGCGGCGCTCACAGGCAGCCAGTATCAGGGCCCCGCGACGACCGATACCTACTGCAAGACCGACTCCGCCACGCAGCGCCGGATGCGCGCGCAGGCCAGCAGGGCCGTGACCGGCAACGCGGCCCTGCACGCCGAAGGTGTTACCGGCACAAGCAAGGGTGCGGGCCGGGATATCACCGGCACGCGTTATTCCTGCGCCCAGCAGACGCCGGAAGCGATGCCATCGAACCCGGTTGCGGAGCTGGATAGCCGGTTTTCCATCCGCACGCCGCAGCGCTCAGCGCATCTTGCGCCCCCTCGTGGCGATGCGGGTGAGGACCGGATCACCGGCTCCTTCGCGGCGGGCGGCGGGAAGCTGACCGGCAATGTCGAGTTCCAGCTGCGGCGGCGCGCCGCCGAAGCCACCAAGCCCGGTGCCAGCCTGCAAATAAGCGGCGAGGGAAGCAGCCAAGGCACGGCCATCACCGGCAATGCCTGGTCCAACAAGGGGCGTGTGACCGGCGTTGACGGCAGCTTCGCTTCGGCCCGCAACCCGACCGAGCGGGGCGATAGTGCCAAACCATTTGCCGGCGTTGGCGCCTTCAAGGCGAAAGCCAAGCCCGAGGAGACCAGCCAGCTCGTGACAGGTTCCTTCTCCAAGACCGGCGCCCGCGTAACTCTGTCCGGCGGAGCGCAGACGTGATGGCCCGCAACCCGCTCGCCGCACCTCGTCGTGCCACCCCGCCGGTGGTTCACTGGCAGCGCCTGGCCGCGGCGCCGGCGCGCCCCATCGCGCCGCTGACCGGTTCGCCCAGCTCAGAGCCGGCATGGAGTTCGGCACCCGAGCCGCAAGCCATATACGCACAGCGCGGGTCGTATCAGACCGCTGGCGGACATCCTTTCGCCGATCCGGACGTGAGCGACGCGCTGCGCAGGCAATCACAAGCGGTCGAGGGCGCCTTCGCCCGCATCGAGCCTACCTTGCTCCGTCTGGCGCCGCGTCATTACGACGAGGACTTCCCCCAGGTCGCGGTTCGCGAACTGCGCGAGATTGGCATCGATATTCCGCCAAGCCTGTTCGCGGCCCATGTCATGGCGCCGCTGAACATGCGCTTCCTGCATGCGCGCTGCGTCATCGGCACCTTTTGCCGTCTGATCCGCGAGGGAGGCGCGCGCCAGCCGACGCAGCGCAGCGACGGAGAAGATGCAACGACCCTGATTCGGCAATGGGGTTTTCATGCCATTGACGTATCGCCATGCGCGGATGGCCGCCTGTCCGGCCTGCTGGACCACATCCTGCGCATCCCGTCTGCCGTGGTCGCATTCCGCGAGTCCAGCGCGGGCGCGCTGTTCAACATCACCGAAGCACTGCGCCACTGGGAGACAGTGGAGCTGCGGCGCTGGCGCGACGGACGGCCGAATCCCGCCAGCGAGCCGACCGCTTTCCTGAAGATCGGCGTATATCACTTCTCGAGCATCGACCCGCACCACCAGGGCTGTGCGGCTCATGGCAGTGACACCTCACGCGCCGCAGGCGCGCTGCTGGAACGGCTGGACCAATTCGTGCAATCGGTGCGCAACGTCCACGGCCGGTCAGCCGGCGTTGCCACCCTGCTCGTGGGTGTCGATACCGACACCGATAGCCTGCGCGTCCACGTGCCGGATTCATCGGGCCGGATGGCGGTTGGCCGCTTCGTCGACAGCCAGAAGCTCTACGCACAGACCGCATCGATGTCGCGTGACGCCGCAAAGGATGCCGTACGGGCAGCGGTCGCGGATTGCGCCGGCGTGGGCGCGTCCGACGCGGCAACGGAAGGCATGCGGTGGTTCTGCGGTTATCTGGTCAAGAATAACATCGCGCAGGTGGATGTGGTGGCCCGCGAGTTCGGCGGTCGGCATAAGGAAGCCGGCCACACGGAGCGTCTCATCGTGGTCGGCGACGCGGTCGACGACATGCAACTTCGCAACCTCGCCTTCCAGGCGCAGATGGAAACCGTGGAGGAGGGCGCCGCCGATCTCGACATCGGTGTATCGGTTTTGCGCCACACGCACGAGGTGCCGGGGCTGGCTGTTCCGGTGCTGGTCTATTTTACGCACGATCCCCGCCTGGCTGGCTCCGCCGCGCGCGCCGAATACAAGGCCAGGCGGATGATGACGGCCATCATTGCGCGCTATGGTTCGCTCGCCGCGCGCAAGAAGCTGTTCGTGCAGGCGGCCCTGCGCGCCGTGGACAGTCATGAGGTGCGCATCATCGATCCAGCGCGCGAGGCCTTGGAGAGTCTGGAGGAATACGCATGAAGATCTGCCAGGTCGAAGGCACGCTGGTGGCCACCGCGCGCATCGCCGGGCTGCAGAATCGCAGGCTGCTCATCGTGAAGGAGCGCGGCAGCTCTGGTAAGCAGGTGGCCGTCGATCCGATCGGCTGCAAACCTGGCGACTGGGTCATCGCAGTCGGCAGTTCGGCGGCGCGCGATGCAGCCGGCAGCAAGGATTATCCGAGCGATCTCACCATCGTCGGGATCATCGACTACTGGGATGAAACCTCCGGACGCGCGGTGCAGACGCAAGAGAAAAGTGGAGCGCTGGCCAATGCAGATTAGCCGCGTGGTGAGCGACCTGGTCACCAGCAAGCGCGTGGCCTCGCTCTCCACCCGTTCCCTTCGCGTGGTCGAAGATCATCGCGGCAATTATGACGTCGTCGTTGATCCCGTTGGCACCAAGCCCGGAGATTACGTCATCACCATTGGTTACTCGGCCGCGCGTACCGCCGCGGGCGATCCGACCATTACCACCGACCTGACAATCGGCGGAATAATCGACCATTGGGACGAGGAACGCTGGCGCAGCTAGGTCCCGGTGCCGACACGAAACGACAAACACAGGAGATTAGGATATTATGGCTACCGAAAAGATGGGCATCGCCCTGGGCATGATCGAGACACGCGGCCTGGTGCCCGCGATTGAGGCTGCGGACGCCATGACCAAGGCCTCCGAAGTACGATTGATTGGACGGCAGTTCGTTGGAGGTGGCTATGTGACCGTGCTGGTGCGTGGTGAGACCGGTGCGGTGAACGCTGCCGTTCGCGCCGGCGCAGACGCTTGCGAACGCGTGGGCGACGGCTTGGCCGCAGCCCATATCATCGCTAGGCCGCACCAGGAAGTCGAGCAGGTTCTGCCCACGCCTGACTTCGCCAGGATCGACGGACAAAATACGCAACGGATCGCCTCCGGAGAGTAGTGGCAAGACCCCTCCCCGCTGACGACGACCATCTGGCACAGGCTTGGTCCTCTCTCCAGACAGAACTTTTTCTCATGAACAAACAGGAGATGATAAATGGCTAACGAACGCTTCGGCATCGCTTTGGGAATGATCGAGACGCGTGGCTTGGTGCCGGCGATTGAAGCGGCGGACGCTATGACGAAGGCCTCCGAGGTCCGGCTGATCGGCCGCCAATTTGTCGGTGGCGGCTATGTCACCGTGCTGGTGCGTGGCGAAACAGGCGCAGTGAACGCTGCTGTGCGCGCCGGCGCCGATGCGTGCGAGCGTGTTGGCGATGGCTTGGCCGCAGCCCATATCATCGCCCGTCCACATCATGAAGTGGAGCAGATCCTGCCCCGCTATCCGGAAGGCGATTACTTAGCCTCGGAAGTCGCGGCGCAATAAAGCGCCGCGAGTTTTGGGCGAATTTCAACTTGAGCCGAGATTAGGATGCTAGCCATGTCTGGAACACTGCCCTTGCCTACCGGGTGGAAACCGATTTCAAATCCACCTTCATTGTTTTGTCGATATGAGTTCGCTAGCTACGCCGAGACCCGCGAGTTCTTGGATAGACTAACGCTCTTGTCGGAGGAGACGCAACTTTTCCCAGACCTCGGCTTTGGAAAAACGTATGTGAACATCACGATACACGGTCGGGACGGACAGATGCCCGGCCCACCGGAGGTGGAGTTTGCCGGACGAGCCGCCTGCTTGGCCGTTGCGGGTCCGCTGTGATGGCCAGCCAACCGCAGCAAAAGCCGCAGTCCGAAAGCGGCCAGCCCGGTCTCAAAGTTGTGGAGAGTCAGGCTGAGCCTTCCGCGTCGTCGGGGGAGCCGGCGCTTGAGGCCAAGAAAGGCGAACCGGTGAACCAGGCCCGCAAGTCCGAAGCCGCGGCAAGGCGGCGGCTGCACCCCCCGCGGGTTTGGCCCGACTGAGGGCAATTTGACATGAGCACGCCAGTGGTCGATGTGGCGGTTTGCGTGATTCAATCGCCTGACGGGCGCGTGCTGTTGGCGGAGCGCACCAGCAGGCAGGTGGCCGCCGGCTTTTGGGAATTGCCCGGCGGCAAAATCGAACCAGGTGAGACCCCGTTGCAAGCGGCTGTCAGGGAGTTGCAGGAAGAGACCGGATTGAGCCCAGTGGGGGTGACGCCATGGCTGTCATACGAACATCAGTTCCGGACAAAGCGCCTGCGGCTGCACTTTTACCGGGCGCGCGGCTGGCAGGGTTCACCCCATGGCCGCGAGGGGCAGCGGCTTGCCTGGGTTGATCCAAACGCTCCGCATGTGGCTCCGGTGCAGCCTAGTAACGACCGCGCGTTGTTCGCGCTGTCTCTTCCGGCAACGTTTATCGACGCCGATCTTAGCGCTTGCCGCAGCCCGGACGCCTTTTTGGCCGACCTCCATGATGCACTGTCCAGTGGTGAGAGACTTCTGCGCCTGCGTGTATCGTCCTTTTCACCGGGCCAGACCGCATCGCTGCTGGCGCGCGTGGCTGGGCTCGCCGCCGCCTTTCCAACCGCCCGCTTGTTCGTTCCTTCCACCATGGACGCCCGCCGCGCCGGTTTCGCCGGCGTTTTCTCCTGTAGCAAGGCACTGCGCCAGTTGACCGTCCGCCCGGATGCGCTTCTGTGGGCAGCTACCTGTCACGATGAAGTCGATATAGCCCATGCCAGTTCACTCGGAGCCGACTTCGTCGTGTTGTCACCGATACAATCCGATCCCAAATGTGCTGGGCGGACACCGATAGGTTGGGATGGTCTGCGTCGCTGTGTCGCAAGCTCGGCTGTTCCCATCTACGCGCATGGTGGGCTGACGCGGGACGACGCGCAGGCGGTGCAACAGGCGGGAGCGGCTGGCCTGGCCCTTGACTTGCACCAACATCCGCCCATTCCGCAACCGCGAGAGCACCATGGGGGGAGACAGTCCGCTTACATGCAGAACCAGAGCTCGAAGATGATGACCGGCTGGCAGATGCCATGAAGGTTCCTCCTAGGAGGTTGTAGATGCAGTCCACGATACTGTGGCTGACCGCGCTCGGTCCGATTTGTCTGGCCAGCCTGGGTGGCCTGGCGATCTCCGGACGCCTCACATCAGCTTCTGCCGTCAGTCGCGCTGCCATTGTGACGGCCATCGTCCCGCTCTGCGTGGCTGTCGCGACGGGCGTATTGATTGGGATCGCGGGCACGTTGCATACGTCATTGCTCGGCTTCGGGGGGATCGGGGTCAGCCTCTACGCGGATAGGCTGACGGCCGCGATGTTCCTGCTGGTTTCATTTATCGGCGTCATCGTTGTCGCGTATAGCAAGAACTATCTTGAAGGAGACCCCGGGCACGTCAGATTCACCGGCATGCTGTGTCTGACTTTATCTGCCGTGCTGATGGTCATCCTGTCGGGCAATCTACTCCTGTTTGCGGCTGCCTGGATCTCCACCAGCCTGGGCCTGCGAGAATTATTGGTGTTCTATCCTGAGCGCGCGGCGGCACAACTCGCCGCTCGCAAGGAATTCATTGCGAGCCGATGCGGAGATGTGTGCTTGTTGATCGCATTCGGCTTGATTTACCGCATGGCGGGCAGCTTCGAGTACGGGCAAATATTCAACGCCGCCCGAACCTCATGGGCACATGATGGTAGCGCGACGAGCACGCATTTTATTGCCCTGTTACTGGTTGTAACCGCGCTCCTGAAATCGGCGCAATTCCCCTTGCACGGCTGGCTGATTGAAGTCATGGAAACCCCCACGCCCGTGTCAGCGTTGCTTCACGCCGGCATTGTCAACGCCGGCGGCTTCCTCATCCTGCGTTTTTCGGATGTTATCGCGTTCTCGTTTCCAGCCTTGAACATGCTTGCGATAATCGGCGGCTTTACCGCCTTGTTCGGCTCGATTGTCATGTTGACGCAGACATCGATCAAGGTCTCGCTGGCTTATTCGACGATTGCGCAGATGGGCTTCATGATGTTGGAATGCGGCCTGGGCGCCTTCTCTGCCGCCCTACTGCATATCCTTGCTCATTCGCTCTACAAGGCGCATGCCTTCCTATCCTCCGGCAGCGTGATCGACATCGCACGGGGTTCTTGGACGCCAAGCGCTTTAGGCAAACCGCATCCCTCACGTTTGATCATCGCCATCGGGGGCGTGTTGCTTGTAACTCTCGCGATCAGTTCGGTATTTGGTGCAACAATCACTGAGAAACCTGGCGTGTTCGCGCTTGGTGCTGTTCTGGTGATGAGCCTGATCCACATGCTCGCCAGTTCTATCGATAATCGGCCAAATTCTTACGTTATCGGACGCACGCTGCTGCTTTGCGGTGGTGCGGCGGGCGTGTATCTTGGCTTGCAGCGCGGAGCGGAACTCATCATGGCCGGGACGTTGCCGACAACACAGGCGGTCCGTGGCCCCGTTGGTGTCGCAATCGTCGCCCTTGTTGTGCTCTCCTTCGCCACTGTCGTGTTCTTTCAGGGCGTTGTTCCACGCCGCGCGGGTGAGCCGAAATGGCAAGCGCTCTACGCTCATGTCGCAAACGGCTTTTACGTCAACACGCTCGCAAACAGGTTAGTCATCGAGTTTTGGCCGAACAAGGCCCCAAGACCTTCCGCGCCTGTGCTCTCCGCGGCCAAGGCTGACGCATTCTTATGAGCACCGTCTTGAATCTTGGACCGCAGACGTTGAGTGGATCCGCATCACCGGATCATCACGCCCTGCTTAAATCCGCCATTGCAGGCGCCTGCCAGCGTGTCGCACCACTCTGGCCGCTGAAGAACTTCGTTGCCGTCAATCCGTTCCTCGGTTTCACGAGCCAAAGTTTTCATGCGACATGCGCAACGTTGCATCGCGTCGCCCGCATAAACATACTGATGCCGCGGCAGTATTATTGGGAGGCGATGCAGACTGGCGCTATCACTGATCAGGACATTGAGGCTGCGCTTGCCGCCGCGCCACGCGAATGGCGACTACCTCAAGCGGCAGCAGAGTTTAGGGCACGCGTGCAGCAGGTTACCGCTCAGCAGAAGAAGCATCCAGCTGTTGTAGCAACGATTGCGGAAGTTCTCGACTCTCTGGCGGCCGGTGACAAGCTCGTGTCTCGAACGACCTTCATGGTCAACGAAATTTCAAAATGGTGCGCAGCCTATTTCGACGAAGGTCAATCAGTCTGGCGCCTGCCAGCAGGCACTCTGCCGCCGTATAGGGCTTGGCGGGCGGCGATGCGATACGACCTAAATCCGGAAGTGCGAGGGATCACGGCATTCCGCTCGATCGTCAGCGGCCTGTCGGAGGATCCGACTGAAGCGATTGGCCAGGTGATAGACCTCATTGGCGTGCCGGCACGCGCAATGGAGGACTATCTGCATCAAGCGCTCCTCGATATCGGCGGGTGGTCGGCCTATGCACGCTACATCGGCTGGAATGCCGAGTTGGCGGGAGATCACGACGATACGCTTGTGCAACTTCTCGCCATACGCGTAGTATGGGGCTACGCCCTGTTCGTCCAGCGTACTGATCCTGCCTTCAAGACAGCGTGGAGACGGGCGATGGCTGACGCTGCGATGCAGCCGCTGGATGAGCAACTTGGTCAAGATCCCAACCTTCGTATAGATCTACTTCTACAGGAAGCTTTCGAGGCCGCTTACCAGCGCCGCCTGCTCGATCAGCTGTATTCAAAAAAGGCGTCCGATCCTGTGCCGCGGCCTGCGTTCCAGGCCGCTTTCTGTATTGATGTTCGGTCCGAGATCTATCGCCGTGCAATGGAGGCGGTCCGGCCGGATGTGGAAACGGTCGGCTTTGCTGGCTTTTTCGGATTTCCTATCGAATATGTGCCGATTGGACTGGTGAAAGGCCGCGCACACTGCCCGGTTTTGCTAAAGCCCGCCTTTACAGTCTGTGAAAGCGTTACCGCAGCAACAGAAGAGGAAAATGCTGAGATCCTCGGCCTGCGTCTGCTGCGAAGGCGGGTGGCGAAGGTCTGGAAGGCGTTCAAACTGTCAGCGGTCACTTCCTTCGTCTACGTCGAGGCGGCCGGCCTTTTCTTCGCAAGCAAAATCCTTAGCGATAGTTTGGCGCTAACGCGAACCGTCAAGGACCCCAACACCGACGGCCTGGATCGCAAAAGCTTCAGCCGGCTCGGTCCGGAAATACAGCCCCGCATAGTTGGTGGCCGCCTGACCGGTTTTGATCCGAATCAACGCGTGGCGATGGCGGAAGCGGTTTTGCGTGGGATGTCGATGACCTCGCGGTTTGCTCGCTTGGTTGTGCTAGCCGGCCACGGCAGTACGACAGTAAACAACCCACATGCGTCCGGCCTGGACTGCGGCGCCTGCGGCGGCAACACCGGTGAAGCCAATGCGCGCGTTGCCGCCGCTATCCTCAATGACCCGCACGTTCGCAATGATCTGCGCAAGCGCGGCATCGATATCCCAGACGACACCTGGTTCCTGCCATGTCTTCACGACACCACAACCGACAGCATCCGGATCTTTGAGGTAGATTCAGTTCCCACAACGCACACCGCCGACTTGGCGCTTTTGAAGGGGACGTTGGAGCGGGCCAGCACCCTGGCACGGCTAGAACGCAGCGCCCTGCTCGGCATCAAGAGCGGTCCTAAAACAGAGGGGCGCATCATGGCGCGCAGCCGCGACTGGGCGCAAGTCCGGCCCGAGTGGGGGTTGGCACGCAACGCTGCCTTCATCGCCGCGCCGCGCGATCGAACCCGCGGTCTAAATCTGGAAGGACGGGCATTTCTGCACGACTACGATTGGCGGAAGGATGAAGGCTTTGGCGTGCTGGAACTAATCATGACTGCGCCATTGGTCGTGGCAAGCTGGATCAATCTGCAGTATTACGGATCGGTTGTGAATAATAAGGTCTTCGGCTGTGGCAACAAAGTGCTGCACAATGTCACTGGCACCATTGGCGTATTGGAGGGCAATGCGGGCGATCTGAAGGTGGGATTGCCCCTGCAGTCCGTGCACGATGGGGTGCGGTTCGTGCACGAGCCTCTGCGGCTTAACGTGTTCATCGACGCGCCCTTGGACGCGATTAATGAGGTGATTGGTAAACATGAGATGATGCGGCAACTCGCTGACAACCGCTGGATCCATCTTTTCGCCATAGACGAAGATGGTGTGTACCATCGCTATCAGAAGGATCAGCAGTGGGCCAAAGTGCACCTTGAGGCCTCCACGCACTAAGCAGCGCGTGAGCTGCTTTCTGTCATGTGGGCGGTGGCGATTCATCGGCCTATCTCTCGGCCAGCGATGTCAACCTCTGGCTGGAAGGCGACTAGCGCATATGCTCGGGCGGCTTCAAACGACCCGGCTAACGTAAACAATCTTGGCCTACCGCCCTCGCGCGAGGGTCGCCAGCACATCCACCCGCTCATTCATCACGTCGCCGGAATGCCCGCGCACCCATAGCCACTCGATTGTGTGCGGTTTTGCGGCATCCAGCAGGCGCCGCCACAGATCCATGTTGGCCACGGGATCGCCGGACGCGGTGCGCCAATTTTTCCGCACCCAGCCTGTATGCCAGCGGGTGATGCCATTGCGGACATATTCGCTGTCCGTGCGGAGGATAACCTTGCACGGCCGCTTCAGTGTCTCCAGCGCGCTCGCCGCCGCAGTCAATTCCATGCGGTTGTTCGTCGTCGCCGGATCCGAGCCGGACAACTCCCGCTCCCGCCCGCGGAACACCAGGATGGCCGCCCATCCACCAGGACCCGGATTCGGTTTGCATCCGCCATCCGTCCAGATCTCAACAGCTTCGGTGGCGGTAGTCGGCTCCAATTCCCCGCCCTCAGAGTCCATAATCATGCGCATCCTTGGCAGCTAGATGAAACCGTAGCCGGCGCAGATACTCGATCGGGCTCTTGCGCACCACCAGCGCGCCAGGCGGCGTATTGAGCCAATCGAACAGCCGCGTCAGCAGGAAGCGCAGGGCCGCCCCCTGCGCCAACACCGGCAGGGCTGCCCGTTCCGCTTCGGATAGCGGACGAACTGCCGCATAGCCCCGCAGCAAAGCCCGTGCCCGCGTCACGTTGAAAGAGAAATCGGCTTCGAAACACCACGCGTTCAAGCAAATCGCAATGTCGTAAGCCAGGATATCCGTGCAGGCGAAATAGAAGTCAATCAGGCCGGACAGTTCCCCGCCAAGAAAGAAAACATTGTCCGGGAACAGATCCGCATGGATGTGGCCAACCGGAAGGCTATTCGGCCACGCTGCCAAGATCCCACGTGTCGCGGCTTCCAGCTCGGCGCCCATCCCGGCCGAAACATCGTCCGCGCCCACGCGGCAGCGGTCCAGCAATGGCTGCCATGCCGCTGGCCCCAGTGCGTTCCGGCGCGTGGGCGCATAATCCCTGCCAGCTTGATGCAGCCGTGCCAGGGCCGCGCCCAAGGGCGCGCAATGCGCCTGCTGCACGCGTCTGGGCCATACCCCGGGCAGAAACGTGGTCACCGCCGCATGCCGGCCGCACAGCATCCGCAACGCGCTGCCGTCCAGTCCCGCCACCGGCAGCGGACACCTGATGCCGCGTGCCGCCAGATGCTGCATCAACCCCAGAAACCACGGTAAATCGGCCGGGTCCACCCGGCGCTCATACAGCGTTAGGATGAAATCGCCTTGCGTGGTGCGGACGGAAAAGTTGCTGTTTTCCACCCCTTCCGCGATCCCGCGGAAGGCCACCAGCCCGCCAATGTCGTAATCGTCCAGGAACGCCGTCAGCGCTTCGTCGGAGACGTCCGTATAGACAGCCATTTGTTCAGGATCAGCTTTCAGTCACAGGCGTCGGAAAGGCGTCGGTTGTCAGAACGAAGGGGAACGGCGAGGCTGCCCCGGTGATAGCCGAGACGACGACATGACGGAAAGCATCCCAGCCCAAGCACCTCTGGTCCGCGCCTTGGGGCGCTGGGACCTCGCGGCCATCACCATCAACGGCACCATCGGCGCCGGCATCCTTGGTCTGCCAGGCAAAGTGTACGC
>CAZZYR010000009.1:0-18026 GCA_964658235.1 uncultured Acetobacteraceae bacterium
CGGCTGCCTGGGGGCCCGCACACGCATGAAGATCGTCGCCTGCAACAGCAATCGCCCGCTGGCCGAAGCCGTGGCCAGAAACCTCCAGCTTCCCCTGATCCGCGCCTCCGTCCGCCGCTTCGCGGACATGGAAATCTTCGTCGAAATCCAGGAAAACGTCCGCGGCGAGGACGTGTTCGTCATCCAAAGCACCAGCTACCCTGCCAACGACAACCTGATGGAATTGCTCGTCATGATGGACGCGCTGCGCCGCAGCTCCGCGCGTCGCGTCACCGCCGTCATTCCCTATTTCGGCTACGCTCGGCAGGACCGCAAATCCGCCCCCCGCACCCCCATCAGCGCCAAACTCGTCGCCAACCTGATCACCGAAGCCGGCGCCAACCGCGTCCTCACGCTGGATCTCCACGCGGGCCAGATCCAGGGCTTCTTCGACATTCCGCTGGACAACCTCTTCGCCGCCCCGCTCTTCATGGCGGACATCCGCGCGCGTTACGCCGGGCGAGACATCATGATCGTCTCGCCGGACGTGGGCGGCGTGGTGCGCGCTCGCGCACTGGCCACACGCCTGAATTGCGACCTGGCCATCATCGACAAACGCCGCGAACGCGCAGGCATCTCCGAAGTGATGAACGTGATCGGGGACGTGGAGGGCCGCGACTGCATCCTTCTCGATGACATCTGCGACTCTGGCGGCACCCTTTGTAACGCAGCCGACGCGCTGATCAAGGAAGGTGCCAAATCCGTCAGCGTCTACGTCACCCACGGCGTCCTCTCCGGCGGGGCCGTCGCCCGTATTGCCGCCAGCCCGATAGAGATGATGACGATCACGGACAGCATTGTCGCCACGGACGCCGTGCGCCAATCGCCCAATTTGCGGGAAGCCACGATTGCGCCGCTGCTGGCCGAGGCGATGCAGCGGATTTCGGATGAGAGTTCGGTGAGCTCTTTGTTTGATTGAAGGCAAGGCCTTCTTTTTTGAAAAAAAGAAGCAAAAAACTTTTATCCGCGCTGTCGCGGACCCCATAGATAAAAGTTTTCTGGTTCTTTTTTTCAAAAAAGAACTGCTCCCTTACCTACCCCCCACCCGCTCAATAATCCCCGTCGTGCTCTGCCCCGCCACCAACTCCGCCAAAACAACCCGTCCCCCAGCGGCCAACACAACATCCGCCCCCACCACCTGGTCCACCGTGTAATCCGCGCCCTTTACCAGCACATCCGGCACCAGCGCGGTAATCACTTCCAGCGGCGTATCCTCGCCAAATCCCACGACGCAATCCACGAACCGGATCGCCGCCATCACCTGCGCCCGCTGCGCCAGCGTGTTCACCGGCCGCGTTGGCCCCTTCAGGCGTGCCACGCTCGCATCCGTGTTCAGCGCCACAATCAGTCGGTCACACGCCTGCCGAGCTGCCGCAAGCAACGATACATGTCCAGGGTGCAAGATATCGAAACACCCATTGGTGAACCCCACGCGCAGGCCCTGCTCCCGCCACAGCGCCACCATGCCCAAAGCCGCCTCCAGGCTTTGCAATCCTGGCGCGGGTGCGCCCACCATCGCCTCGCCCTGCGCCGCCAACTCGTGCATCACTTCGGCGATGTTTGCCGTCGCCGTTCCCAACTTGCTCACCACCACGCCCGCCGCGGCATTGGCAATGTGCATCGCCTGCGCCAGCGTCCTGCCGCTCGCATGCGCCAACGCCAGCGCCGCAATCACCGTGTCCCCAGCGCCAGACACATCGAACACCTCGCGCGCCCGTGCCGGTGCAGACGTCACTTCGCCACCACGATCCACCAGCGTCATCCCGCGCTCGGACCGGGTCACCAGGATCGCGTGTGCTTCGGCCCGCTCCAGCAGCGGCGCGGCTGCCTGGGCGATCTCAGCTTCCGTGTTGCACGGCGCACGCGCGGCTGCTGCAAACTCCTTCAAATTGGGCGTGATGCATGTCGCACCGCGATAACGTGCGAAATCATCGCTCTTAGGATCGACAAAAACCGGAATGCCCGCCCGCCGCCCCGCCGTCACGGCACAAGCCACCACGGCAGGCGACAAGGCAGACTTGCCATAGTCGGACAGAATCAGTGCCTGGCACGAGCGGAACTGCGCCTTGATCGCGGCACACAACGCCGCCTCTTCGTCATCAAACAACGGCGCGCCACTTTCATCATCCGTGCGCACCACCTGCTGCCGCCCGGCAATGAACCGGCTTTTGCAGATTGTCGGCCGGCGCGTGCTCGCAATCAACTCGGTTTGAATCCCTGGCCGGGAGGCCAGGATGCGGCGCAGCCGGTCGCCAGCCTCGTCCTCGCCCACCAGCCCGATCAGCACGGCGCGCGCGCCCAGCGACGCGATGTTGCACGCAACGTTGCCGGCACCCCCTGGCATCTCCTTCGTCTCGCGCAGGCGGAGAACCGGAACGGGTGCTTCGGGCGAAATGCGTTCGATGTCGCCATGCACGAAACGGTCCAGCATGACGTCGCCGGCGCAGAGGATGGTGAGGTGGGAAAAGTCCATTGCAATAGCCTAAGGAAGGAAGACTTCTTTTTTGTAAAAAAGAAGCAAAAACTTTTATCCGTGCTGTCGCGGACTGAAATGGATAAAAGTTTTTTGGTTCTTTTTCTTAAAAAAGAACTCTTCCTTACGCTGTCTTGTCCGCCGCCACCCCCAATGCCGCCTGCGCCGCCGCCAACCGCGCAACCGGTACCCGATACGGCGAGCAGCTCACATAATCCAGCCCGATCTCCTCGCAAAACGCGATGCTCGCCGGATCACCGCCATGCTCACCGCAAATGCCCAGCTTCAGCCCCGGCTTTGTAGTGCGGCCCTTCTCGGTGGCTATCCGCACCAATGCCCCCACACCCTCAATATCCAACGAAACAAAGGGATCCTTCGGCAGTATGCCCGCCTCCACATAATGCGGCAGGAACTTGCCAGCGTCATCGCGCGAAAGTCCGAACGTCGTTTGAGTCAGGTCATTCGTGCCGAAACTGAAGAAGTCCGCCACCTCGGCAACCTTGTCCGCCGTCAGCGCCGCCCGCGGCAGCTCGATCATCGTGCCAATCAGATAGTCGATCGACTTGCCCGCTTTCGCCAGAACCTCTTTTGCCACCCGCTCAACTTGCGCCCGCGTGATTTCCAGCTCCCGACGTGTTCCCACTAGCGGGATCATGATCTCGGGCACCACCGGCGCGCCGGTCTCCTCGGCAATCTCCAGCGCTGCTTCAAAGATCGCCCGCGCCTGCATCTCATAGATTTCGGGATAGGTGATGCCCAGGCGGCAGCCGCGATGACCCAGCATTGGGTTCGCCTCCGCCAGCTCCGCGGCTCGCCGGCGCATCTGCTCCACATCCTGCCCCAGCGCTTCCGCCACGGCGGCAATCTCCTGCTCGCCATGCGGAAGGAATTCATGCAGCGGCGGATCCAGCAGGCGGATCGTCACCGGCAGCCCGGCCATGATCCGGAACAGCTCCAGGAAATCCTGTTTCTGGAACGGCAGCAGCTTGTCCAGCGCCACCCGGCGCCCGCCCTCGTCATGCGCCATGATCATTTGCCGCACCGCGCCGATTCGCTCAGGCGCGAAGAACATGTGCTCCGTACGACAGAGCCCGATCCCCTCCGCACCAAACTTCCGCGCCGTCTCCGCATCCAGCGGCGTCTCTGCGTTGGTGCGAATCTTCAGACGCCGGCACTCGTCAGCCCAGGCCATCAATGTCTCGAAATCGCCGGAGAGTGTAGGCTCAACCGTCGCCACCTGGCCCACGAATATCTCACCGGTGGCGCCATCGATTGTGATCGTCTCGCCGCCGCGGATCACCTTACCGCCGGCCGAGAGCGTGCGTGCGCCATAATCCACACTCACGCCACCCGCACCCGCCACGCATGGCCGTCCCATGCCGCGCGCCACCACAGCCGCATGACTCGTCATGCCGCCGCGTGTCGTCACGATCCCACGCGCCGCATGCATGCCGTGAATATCCTCCGGACTGGTCTCAATCCGCACCAGGATCACCGCCTCGCCTTTCGCCGCCCGCATCTCCGCGTCATCCGCGCTGAACACCACCGCACCGGACGCGGCGCCTGGGCTCGCCGGCAGGCCGCGACCAAACAGCGTCCGCGGCGCCTTCGGATCAAGTGTGGGATGCAGAAGCTGATCCAGCGCCTGCGCGTTCACGCGCATCACCGCTTCCTGCTTCGTGATCAGCCCGCCTTCAGCCATCTCCACCGCAATGCGCAGGCTCGCCGCGGCGGTGCGCTTGCCGGTGCGGGTCTGCAGCATATACAGCGTGTTTTGCTGGACGGTGAACTCTATGTCCTGCATGTCATGGTAATGCCGCTCCAGAGTCTCCCGCACGCGGCACAGCTCCGCATAGGCGTCCGGCAGCGCGTCCTCCATGGAAACCTCGCCGTCCTTGGCAGCGCCTTTGGACAGCGGCTGCGGCGTGCGGATGCCGGCCACCACGTCCTCGCCCTGCGCGTTCACAAGGAACTCACCGTAGAACATGTTCTCGCCGGTGGAGGGGTCGCGCGTGAAGCACACGCCGGTCGCGCAGTCCAATCCCATGTTCCCAAAGACCATAGCCTGCACGTTCACCGCGGTGCCCCAATCCGCAGGAATGTCATGCAGCCGCCGGTAGGTGTTCGCACGCGGGTTCATCCAGCTTCCGAACACCGCGCCAATGGCGGCCCAGAGCTGGTCATAGGGATCCATCGGAAACGGTTTCCCCGTGTCTTCCAGTACAAGCTGCTTGTATTCCTGCACCACCCGTTGCCAATCCGCTGGCGATAACGCGGTATCCTCGATCACCCCTGTATCCAGCTTGGCGCTTTCGATGATCTCCTCGAACCGGTGGTGATCCACGCCCAGCACAACACTGCCGAACATCTGGATGAACCTCCGGAAACTGTCCCACGCAAACCGGTCGTCCCCGGACGTGGCTGCCAAGCCCGCAACCGTGTCGTCATTCAAACCCAGGTTCAGCACCGTATCCATCATTCCGGGCATGGACACCCGCGCGCCGGACCGCACGGACACCAGAAGTGGCTTCGCCGGATCGCCGAACTTCCGCCCCACAGCCTCTTCAACCAATGCCAGCGCAGATCTCACTTGTGCGTCCAGATCATCCGGATACCGGCGGTCATTCTTGTAGAATTCCGTGCATAATTCAGTGCTGATCGTGAACCCAGGAGGCACAGGCAGCCCTATACTGGCCATCTCGGCCAGGTTTGCACCTTTGCCGCCCAGCAGGTTGCGCATATCCGCGCGCCCTTCATTATGGCCGGCACCAAAGCTGTAAACCCATTTTGCCATCTGAAAGCTCCAGGAAGGGGAATATCGGGGAGGCATGGCCACCCCTTTTTTGTCAATCTTGTGTCTAGGCTTCGACCGCGGAGAAATCCGCGACGTCATCCAATGCCGCGCGCAGCTTGTTCAATAATCGCAACCTGTTTGAACGCAGCCGGTTCTCGTCAGCGTTCACGGTAACAGTGGAAAAGAACGAATCCAACGGTGACCGCAACGCCGCCAGTCGCGTCATGCCTTCGCCAAATCGTTCAGCCTGCAAAAGCCGGCTTGTCTCCACCGCGCTAGCCAGCGCCTCCGCCAGCTTGATCTCGTCCGGCTCAAGCAGCAAACCAACATCCACCTCGCCCACATGCGGCCCATCCCGCTTGTCCTCGATGCGCAGGATGTTTGCCGCACGCTTATAGGCCGCCAGCAGATTCACGCCGTCATCGGTCTGCAGCAACGCCGCGATCGCTTCGGTCCGCGCAAGCGCACGCGTCAAATCATCATCTTTATTCGCCGCGAACACGGCGGCGAGCACGTCATGCCGGGCGCCCTCAGCGCGCAGCTGCACCCTGAACCTGTCAATGATGAAAGCGAGGATGTCGTCAGCCGCAGCTTCGGGGCTTTCAGCAAGTCCCGTGCTGGCTTGGCGCAACACCGGCAGCAGCGGCACGCGCAGCCCGTTCTCGCGGATGATCCGGATCACCCCGAGCGCAGCGCGGCGCAGCGCGAACGGGTCGCCGGACCCTGTCGGCTTCTGTCCTATCGCAAAAAACGCTGCCAGTTGATCGAGCTTGTCCGCGAGCGCCACGGCGGCACTCACTGGCTCTGAAGGTACTTTGTCCCCCGCCCCCTTCGGCGCGTAATGCGCGCGCACAGCGGCCGCCACCTGCGCATCCTCGCCGTCATACGCCGCGTAATATCCACCCATCACGCCTTGCAGTTCAGGAAACTCGCCCACCATTCCGGTTGTCAGATCAGCCTTGCACAATAGTGCCGCCCGCTCAGCCAGACCTGCATCCGCCCTGATCAGCGGCGCCAAAATGCCGGCCAGCCGCACGATTCGCCGTACCCGCGCCCCCTGCGTGCCGAGTTCAGCGTGAAACACAATCGCGTCCAGTGCGCTCACCCGATCCGCGAGCTTCGTTCGCCGATCCAGATCCCAAAAGTGTCGGGCATCTGAAAACCGCGCGCGCAGAACACGCTCATTGCCGGCCACGATCGCGGCACCGCCGTCTGGCGCCTCGATATTCGCCGCAAACGCAAAGAATGGAGCCGGTCCGCCGTCCTGCCCTCGCGTCGCAAAATACCGTTGATTGACGCGCATGCTCACCTGCATGACCTCCGGCGGCAGGTCCATGAAGGCGTCATCGATGCGCCCAAGCAGCGCCACCGGCCACTCCACCAGGCCGGCGACTTCCTCAAGCAATCCACTGTCTTCCACGACTGAAACGGACTGTTCAGCCGCGCGCTGTCCAATCGAATGCCAGATGGCTTCCGTACGCGCCTTTGGGCCGATCATCACCTTGTGGGTGAACAGTCTATCCTTCCAATCGTCAAATCCCGTCACGCTGAACGCACCGGGCCCGTGCATCCGATGCCCCTCTGTCAGATCACCAGACGCCAAGCCGTGCCCGTCATCATCGCCATCCGCCATACTAAACTGCACCACCTTGCCATCCAGCAGACATAAGATCCGGCGTAGCGGCCGCACCCAGGTGAAGCTGCTTGTTCCGCCCCACCGCATGGATTTCGGCCATATAAAACGCCGAAGCAGACTTGGCATGGCGGACGCAATTAAACTCGCCGCATCCACGGCGGCCACGGATTTGTCCAACACCCAGAAATCGCCGTCCTGCCGCAATGCCTCGCGCGCCGCGTCGTGTTTTCGCAAAAAACCCGCCAGCGCCTGCTCCGGGGCGCCCGCGCGCGGGCCACGTTCAATGCTGGCAGCCCCCGGCGTGCCGGCCAGCACTTCGGCGGCCAAGGCAATTCTCCTTGGCCCGTAGAACACTTCCACCGAGGATGGTGCCAAGGCAGCCGCCGCCTCTGCAAACATCCGGCGCAAGGCGTTGGCCGCCGGCGCCTGCATGCGCGCAGGGATCTCCTCGCTGAACAGTTCCAGAAAAAAAGCGGGCATGCTCGTCAGTTGTCCTTCAACGCCGGCTCGATATCCGTGCGCGCAAATCCGTCCCCGGTGAATAGCAGTGTCTCGCCCTCCGTCTTGGCCAGCGCGTAGGCGAAGCAATCGCCAAAATCCAGCCGGGCCGAGTGCCTGTGGCGCCCGAAATACCGCCACGCCGCGCGCGCGGCCAATGCCTGCTCCACGCTCATTGCCGTGATTTCGATGCGGGCGGCGCGGAAAAACTCGTCCAGCCGCAGGCTTGCCAGCCGGCCGCCATGCTCCTCCACGATCATCGTCACCTCCAGCCAGTTGACCGCGGAGATACGCGGCGTTGGCGCGTCCACGATCGCATCCAGCACCTGGGGCGCCTGAGCCTCGTCCAGCAACACGGCCAAAATTGCGGACGTATCCACGATCATCGCGGGCGACCTGTCTCATCATAGAGATAGCCGTGCCCCGCGCCCGCCGGCAGTCGCAGACTCGCGCGTATTTCTGCCGCAAGCTGGGTCAACCGGGTCAACCGGGCCACGCGGTCACGGGCACGCAGCTCACGGTCCAGGCGCTCACGCAGGGCTTCCGTCACCGCGGTGGTCAGGCTCTCGCCAGTCAGGACCGAAAGCTCGGTTGCCAGGCGATAGCCATCCTCGCTTTTAATGTTGAGTTGATGTGCCAAAACCTGCCGAACGCCTCTCCTGGTAGAACGTTTGGGCCAATTGGTAGAAACATAATAGGAGACTTGCATGGTGTCACGTGCCTCCACCGCCGCGGCAATGCTGGTCCTGTACGCGGGTGCCGCCCGGGCTGCACCGCCGGTGAAGATCGCCGTCTTCCCGTTCCAGCTGATGGACAGCAGCGGCGAGGGAGCTAGTCCAGGGCGCGCGGAGCGCCTGTCGGCCGCCACCCACCAGCTTGCTAACGCCTTACGCAACACGGGGCGCTACACGCCAGTGGACATGACCCCCTTCGCTAGCCAAATCGCCGCCCTCCAATCGCCGGAGGAGTGCGGCGAGTGCTGGGCGAAGGTAGCGCAGCAGGCCGGGGCGAGTGCCGAGGTATTGCCCAACGTGCACAAGGTCTCCACCTTGATCTCTCTGATGACGCTATGGTTCGCAGACGTCACTACCATGCGGTATATCGCACGCGTGCAAGGACAGATCCGCGGCGACACGCCGGAAGCCTATACCAGGGGCATCGACTTCCTGGTGGGCCAGGAGCTCGGCCACCATGACAGCTCGCCGGCTGCGGCGCCTTGAAGGGTGGCGCAAGGCAAGCCAGATTGATGCCTGGATGGGGCGGTCCGACACGGGATGTCCAGCCGGTACCCACCCCGCATAGAGGATCAATCATGGCTTTCACCCCTGATTTTCGGAGCGTTTCGAGTCCGGCCGGTGTCGCCGGCGCCGTCAGCATCGACGAGGGCCTGCGCGCCTATATGCGCCGGGTCTATAACTGGATGGCCTCCGGCCTGCTGCTGACCGGCATCGTCGCCTATGGCATTTCGAATACACCAAGCCTACAGGCGCTGTTCTATCGCCAGGTCGTCACCGAATATGGCGCGCGCATCGCGCCAACCGGTCTTGGCACCTTGTCCATGTTTGCACCGCTGGCCTTCGTACTGGTGCTTAGTTTTGGCGTCAACCGGCTGAGCCGCGGCGCAGTGCAGGCGCTTTATTGGGCGTTCGCCGTTGCCATGGGCGCCAGCCTAACGAGCATCTTCGTGCTGTATGAAGGCGAGAGCATCGCGCGCACGTTTTTCGTCAGCGCGGCAATGTTCGCTAGTATGTCAATCTACGGATACACTACAAAGGCAGACCTCTCGAAGCTCGGCAGCTTCCTGATCATGGGTCTGTTTGGCGTGATCCTGGCAAGCCTGGTAAATCTGTTTGTTCACAGCAGCGCTCTTCAGTTCGCTGTCAGTATCATCGGCGTGATCGTTTTCACTGGCCTCACCGCCTATGATACGCAGCGCATCAAAGTCAGCTACGCCCAATTCGCGTATGCGGAGGGATCGGAAGGTGCGGCACGCCGCAGCGTCTATGATGCACTCAGCCTGTATCTCAATTTTATCAACCTGTTCATGCTGCTGTTGCAGCTGACAGGCAATCGTCGGAGTAATTAAGGAGGAAGCAATTCTTTTTTGATAAAAAGAACCAAAAGCTTTTGTCTGGGCTGTCGCGGACACCCCAGACAAAAGCTTTTTGGTTCCGGTTTCTAGGCTACCGTTTTAAGAAATTCAGCCAACTTAACTGCCGCAGCTGCCTTATCAATCCGGTCGAGTGCACCAAGCTCAGCTGCAAGGCGATCCATCGCCGCCTCGTAGATCTGCCGCTCTGAAAAGCTCTGGTCCGGCTGGCCGGCATTGCGATGAAGGTCGCGCACCACTTCGGCAATTGCCAGCGGATCGCCGCTATTGATCTTCGCTTCGTATTCCTGTGCCCGGCGGGACCACATCGTGCGCTTGATTCGCGCGCGGCCACGCAGAACCGCCAATGCCTCGTCAAACATCTTGCGTGTCGCGAGCTTTCGAAGCCCCGCCGTGCGCGCCTTGGCCACCGGCACACGCAGGGTCATGCGGTTCTCTTCGAACGTGATGTGGATCAGCTCCAGCTTGTGGCCGGCGATCTCCTCCGTCGCGATCCGCTCGACCTTGCCCACGCCGTGCGTGGGATAAACCACATGGTCGCCTTCCTCGAAGATCTCCGCTTTGGCCATGGCCCGCGGCGGCGGCATCACCCGCCCACCTGGCGCAATGGCCTGGCTACGCCCCATCATGTGACCGGGTATCGATTCCCCAGGCGCACGCGTGCGCACCGCCGGCATTGGCGCTTCATCGTCCTCGTCTTCGTCTGGGTCGATATCCTCTTGCTTCAGCGCCGGGACCCGGTCCGCCAGCGCCATCTCGGCGGCGGGACGCTCGTCCTCGGCCTCTGGCTGAGCCGCCATTATTTTCGGCGTTTCAACTTTGGCCGCTTGCGGAGCCGGTTCGGCCGCCACCGGAGTCTCAGTTGCAGCCGTAGTTGGCACCGGCTTCACCGCTGCGGCAGCAGCCACCTTCAGCGCCGCTGGCTTGGCGACAGCGGTCCGAGCGGCAGCCGGTTTCGCGGCCGCTGTGGCTTTGGCGGCAGATGGTTTCGCGCTTGATTTGGATTTAGCCGGTAAAGCGTCGGCAGCCATGATCTCAGGCGCGGGCGCAGTGGTCTTTGCAGTTGCGGACTTGGTCGGCACTTGTCTTGACAACTCCTATGAGAGCCGTGCCGCGCCCAGCGGTCCGGCATCAGAAACGTTCGACACCCCCGCCCACTCGCGGGTGCCCAACGCGAACATTCAGCTATTACGGTAACCCGCCATGTCCACCGGCATACGGTGGTCACCCGCAGAAATGCCGTCAGCACGAACCGCGTCGCTGCCGACGACAAGCACCGTATCGTTAGAGGCTTCCTGTAGCAGATTTTTCACGCACAGTCATGCCCCTGCCCGTCCCGATATGCGCAACAGGGAAGTTGGGGCGGACGAGGGCAGAAACAGGACATATCTCAGCGGGGATGGGATCTCGCTGTGCCTGCGGACGCGCTTATGTCCAGCTCTGGGGTATCCTCCGCGCACTCACGGGACGCCGGGCTCCGCGGAAAACAGCGCTTCCTTACCGGGCTTGTCCTTCCAGGCGTCAGCGTCCTCGGGCGCCGTCCCCTTGCGGGTGATATTCGGCCATTGCGTGCCGTAGATTCGGTTACGCTCGGCCCACGCCGCCGCCTTATCGTCGCTATCCGGCACAATCGCCTCGGCGGGGCACTCCGGTTCGCAGACGCCGCAATCGATGCATTCGTCTGGGTTGATCACCAGCATGTTTTCGCCGACGTAGAAGCAGTCCACCGGACAGACTTCCACGCAATCCATATACTTGCACTTAATACAATTCTCCGTGACCACATAGGTCATGGGCGTCTCCAATAGCGACGAGGGTCAGTCGCGCGATATGAGGGCTGCAGCAAAGACGCGCAAGCGGCACGGGGTCAGAGCTGGTCTTCCGTCAGCGTCCGATACAGCGCCTGCGCCTCAGGAGCGGAGCCGCGCCGATCCGCCAGAGCGATCACCTCGATCACGCGTACCCCACGATAGAGCGGCAATGTGAGGACGTCACCGACACGAATTTTCGCGTGTGGCTTGTCGGTTGGCTGCCGATTGATCCGCACGAGGCCGCTTTCCGCCATGCCGGCGCAGGCAACGCGGGTGGCCGCAAAGCGCGCGTGCCACAGCCATTTATCCAGCCGCTGATGACTCAAAGAATTCGCGCGGCATATCCGCCACGCAATCCAACGGAAAAAAGTTTGCTGCTTCTTTTTTTCAAAAAAGAAGACCTTCCTTCCTCAGCGCCGCAAACGGCGAGTCGGACCTGTAACTTGGCGCCGCCGGCGCCAGCGCCCGGCGCCGCGGCTGGGCAATCATCGGCGGCGGCGGCGGCCCGTATACCGCCGGTGCCAGCGCCGGCGCAGGCAATATCCGCAAACCCAGCCCCCGGAGCACTGCCGGAAGCGCCTCCGCGCGGATGCCCAGCCGCTGCCCCACGTCCAGCGGCACGGGCGCTGGACGTCCTCGCGTTGAAAACGCGAGTTCGGCCGCGACCCGCTCGGCAATATCCAGCCGGATGAGCACCGGGCCAGCCGCCACCCATCCCATTTGCGCCAGGAAAGCCGCACGGTCCAAGGACGCTGGGGGTGCCATGGAGACCAGCCCCGCGTTTGGCAGTTCCGGTGTCGGCACCCGCGCCTGAATGGCCCAAAGCTGCGCGCGTAGCCCGGCCGCGCGTGGCTTCAGCAGATCAGGAACATAAAGCGCGAAGCGTCCCGCCCGAACGCCCACCGCCTTGAGCCGGCCGCGCAGACCCTGCGGGATTTCCTCACTTGTGCCCCCCAACACGACACCGCCTGCCTCCAGCAGCCGGTGCGACGGGCCACGCAGCCCTGCTTCCCCGCCAGCGCGGGCTACGGCGGCGAACAGCGGCGCAAGATCTCGCGCAATCAGCGCGTCAGTCCAGGCCTGCAGTCGCAGCCGGATGCGCTCGCGCTGCGGCCCATCGAGGAATTCGCTATCGAGAACCTCCACCGCAGGCCGGGTCAGCGACTGCCCAGGCCGCAGGCGCGCCACCGGCGCATCGCCCCAAGCCAGGGCGTGATCCCGGCCCAGCATGAACGCGCTGTCGGGGGCGCCTTCCAGCATGAGCACCCGGCGCGGCATCTCCTCGCGCAAGCAGCGCCGTGCCGCGCGTAGAACCAGCCGCTTCTCCGGACCCACCGCCACTGGATCAGGCAGGAATGTGAACCCGGTGATGTGCCCGACAGGATGCCCTTCCACCACAACCTCGCCCCGCGCCGTCACCGCGGACAACAGGTCATCGCCACCCTCGGCTTCCTCCAGCCGCCGCATCAGATGCGCTGCGCGCCGATCGACGAAGCGCGCCGTCAGCCGCTCGTGGAGCACGTCGGACAGTTTGTCCTCCACGTCCCTGGCCCGCTGCTGCCAGGTGGGCGCGTCCGGCACCCAGTCTCCCCGAGCGGCAATGAAGGACCAGATCCGCACGCCGGACAGCCGCGCCATCAGCGTATCGATATCGCCTTCGGTGCCGGCCAAAGCGGAAAACTGTTGGTGAAGCCAATCCGCGGGCAGTCTCTGCCCACGCCCCAGATGGCCATAGATGCGCGCGCAGAGCCGGACATGACTGTCATCTGTAATCTTGCGGAAATCCGGGATCTGGCACGCATCCCACAGCAGCTTCACCTGGCGGCGGCCTTGTGCCAGGCGACGGATGTCCGGCTCGCGCGCCAGCGCGGACAACGTTTCCAGGTCGCTGGCATCATTGCCACGTACCAGGCCGGATATGGGTGGGGGCGCCGTCAGACTCTCCAGCAGCCGGTCCACATGGGAGAAATCCAGCGCCGCATTGCGCCAGAACAGGCTCTCCAGTGAATCGAAAACATGCGCCTCAACCGACTGAACCACGTCCTGCGGGATGTCCGGACAGGTGCCCGTGGTGCCAAACGTGCCGTCCCGCATGCCGCGCCCAGCGCGCCCGCCGATCTGGGCCACCTCCGCCGCCGTCAGCCGGCGCGGCCGATGGCCGTCGAATTTCTGCAAGCCGGCGAAGGCCACATGGTTGACGTCCATGTTCAGCCCCATCCCGATCGCGTCCGTCGCCACTAGGAAGTCCACCTCGCGGTCCTGGTATAGCGCCACCTGTGCATTGCGCGTCCGCGGGGAGAGCCGGCCCATCACCACGGCGCAGCCGCCCCGCCGCCGCCGAATCAGCTCGGCAATGGCGTAGACCTCGGCGGCGCTGAACGCCACGATAGCGCTGCGCGGCGGCAGCTTCACCAGTTTGGTGGGTCCGGAATAGGCCAGTTGCGACAAACGCGGCCGCGTCTCGATCTCTGCCTGCGGCACCAAACGCTGCAAAAGCGGCCGCACCGTCTCCGCGCCCAGGAACATCGTCTCCACCAGCCCGCGCGCGTGCAGCAGCCGCTCGGTGAATACATGCCCTCGGTCTGGGTCCGCGCAGAGTTGAATTTCATCCACCGCCAGGAACTCCACCCTGCGGTCCAACGGCATCGCCTCGACAGTGCAACTGAACCAGCGCGCTTCAGGCGGCACGATCTTTTCCTCGCCGGTGATCAGCGCCACGGACTTCGCACCCTTGGCAGCCACCATCCGGTCGTAGTTTTCGCGCGCCAGCAAGCGCAGCGGAAAGCCAATGATGCCTGAGGTGTGGCCCAGCAATCGGGTTATCGCCAGATGCGTTTTGCCGGTGTTGGTGGGACCCAGGACGGCGCGCACGCGGGGCGCGAAGATGTCCTGGCCGACTCGAGATTGGGCGCCGGGCATGCCTCAAATGATTTGATGGCATGCGTGAGAATGCAAGGCTCAGCTAAGCACCTGGCATTCCGGGTTGCCTGCTTCCCGCCGGCTCGCCCTCCTCATCATCGGTGGACCAATGGACTTCGACCGCGCACTCGATTGCTTCTGCTCAGCCGCTGGCGCCATCGACGCGCGCCCGATCCATGCCTGCCGGCCGGGCAATCTGGTCGAGGCGCTCGCCCGCCTGCCGCCGGCGCAGGCCGCTTACCTTGTCGGTTGCGGTTTTACGGCCTCGCCTGGCCGGGTGATTCTCCTGCCAGGCGAATCAGGCGTTTCGGCGGCCATGATCGGCCTGGGCGATGCGGTGGATCCGCGGCTCTTCGCTGCACTTCCGGCCATCCTGCCGGCAGGTGCATGGCGGCTGACGGACAGCATAATTGACAGCATCACGGACTATGCCGCCGCCACGCTGCACTATGCCCTTGGCGCCTACCGCTTCGCTTCGCTGAAACGCCCGCAGCCTTCCTGCCAGCCATTGCTGGTGATCCCCGATGCGGCTGGCGTGGCTGCGGCCCTGCGCGCCGCGCGCGCCATTTGGTTTGCGCGAGACCTTATCAATACGCCCGCCAACCTTTTGGGACCTGCAGATCTGGCCGCATGCGCACAAGCTGCTCTCGTCAAACGCGGCGCCCACGCGGATGTGATCACCGGCGACGCGCTGGATGGGAGTTACCCTGCAATTGCTGCGGTAGGACGCGGCTCGGCCCGCGCGCCGCACGTTGTGGTTGCACGTTGGCGGTCCGCAACGGCACCCGTTAGCGCGCCGCTCGTTTCAATCTGCGGCAAAGGTGTGTGTTTTGACACCGGTGGATACGACATCAAACCATCCGCCGGCATGTTGCGAATGAAAAAGGACATGGGCGGCGCCGCGATCGCTCTTGCACTTGCTTGCATGGTGATCGAGGCCGAATTGCCGATCCGATTGGAACTCAGACTTGGCTGTGTGGAGAACATGATCTCAGGAGGCGCCATGCGCCCGTCCGACGTGGTCTCCACCCGTGCCGGCCTGCGTGTGGAGGTTGGCAACACGGATGCCGAAGGCCGCCTTGTATTAAGCGACCTCCTCGCAGATGCCTGCGACTCCAACCCGCACATGCTGCTGGACTTCGCAACATTGACTGGCGCTGCACGCGCTGCACTTGGTCCAGATTTGCCAGCCTTATTCACGAACGACGACTCTTTTGCCGAAGCGTTTCTGCGAAATGGGCGGCTGGAACACGATCCTGTGTGGAGGCTTCCACTTTGGGATGGTTACAATTCTTGGCTTGATAGCACCGTGGCCGATCTGAATAACGTTTCGGAGAAGTCGTTCGCGGGCGCCATCGTGGCGGCTTTGTTCCTTCACCGTTTCGTGTCCGAGGGTGTGCGGTGGGTCCACTTTGATGTCTATGCGTGGAACGACGTGGCGCGATTTGGAGCACCGTCAGGTGGTGAACCACAGACTTTAAGGGCCGCTTACGGTGGGATATCTGATCTTGCACACGGGCGTCTGATCTAACTGGTTTTTAACGCAAAATAGATTGCTTAAGTTTATGTTGAAGTTTCGGCGGTGAAACCCAATTCGATTTCAACGCTGGAAATTTAGAACTTTCTTTGTTTTGGCGGCTTAGACCGTAGGCGATCCGTTTGGAGTCTACATCGGAAATGACGATCCAGGATGGCGCTCAGCGGCATTCTTGGCAGTGAAAGGAAAACGAAATGGCTGCTTCACAACAATCTGATCAAATGGTCGGTATTTTGCGGGACACGATCGTGGCTCTCGTCCGTAGGGACGGCCCAGATTTGTCCGCCCGCCAACTCGGCGTGTTTCTGACCTGCTATCTGCAGGACGGAGCTCACACCGTCAGGGGCTTGGCTGCGGAACTGAACGTCTCCAAGCCAGCAATAACCCGCGCCCTGGACCGTCTCGGCGAATTGGATCTTGCCCGCCGTAAGGTAGACCCGATGGACCGCCGTAGCGTGCTTGTCCAGCGCACTTTGAAGGGTGCCGCCTTCCTGCGGGACCTGCGTTCGATCATGAATGAAGCGACGAGCCCGCCACGCAGGTCGTCGTCCGCGGCGGAAGAGCGTCGCGCACGCAGTCACGGCTGACACCATTCAACCCTGGGCCATCAAGCCCGGGGTCCCGCTCTACCAATTCACGACGGCGGCCTCTTTCGCCCGCCACGCAACGTAAGACAGCCAAACGCACTGTGGCGCTCCAACACTGACCAGCAGCAGCGCCCACGCACCAGGATAGTGCGCAAAGACAAGTGTGCAAAGTCCGCCCCAGCCCGCCATGGCCCAGTAGGTGAGGGTAACCCGGGTAGCAGGCATGCCTGCCCGATTTGCCACCTGATACAAGTGTCCCCTATGTGCCTCTGTTATTCGCTGCCCGGCCAAAAAGCGCCTTCCGAGCGTGAACAGCACATCAAACAAAATTCCCGCGAGAATGATCGGCACCAGCAGCACCGACAGCGTCTGCGCGCCGAAATTGGCCGCCAACACACCCAACACTGCGATAACGAAGCCGCAGGATTGGCTGCCAACATCGCCCATGAAAATTCGGGCGCGGGGAAAGTTGAAGGGCAAAAACCCCGTAATGCCGGCAGCCAGCGTCATTGATGCTGCAAGCACGAACCAGTCACCCTGGCCCCATGCCACCATGCCCAAAAACACACAGGCGATCCCGACGGACCCGCTGGCGAGCCCGTTCAGCCCGTCAATGAAATTGACAGCATTGGTGGCGAACACGATCCAGCCCGCCGTCAGCGGCACCCCCAGCCACCCCGCATCAACGGCGCCGACGAACGGCAGATGAACCACGTGCAGCCTGATCCCGCAGGCGATAGCAACCAGCGCCGCGATGAGTTGCGCACCCAATTTGACGACGAAAGGCCAGCTTCTCAGATCGTCGGTCCACGAGACCACCGCAATCAGCCCCGAGGCGACGATCAATCCGAGGAACGGCGTGTCTGGAACCCTTGCCCGGCCAGCGGTCAGGTAGAGGACCGAAAGCCCAACCACGAAGGCTGCCATGATGCCCACGCCACCGCCTTTCGGGGTCGGCCGCGTGTGGGAACTGCGTGAGCCGGGATGATCCAGTGCGCCCACGCGAACCATCAGCTGCACAATTGCGGCCGAAAGGAGCATCAAGCACGAAGCGAACACGATATATGCAAATGGTCGAAGCATGAACCCTGCGAGCGAAAGCGGCGGCGGTTCCTCCGCTGCCAACGGTCCGCGTGCACGCGCCCACCACAGACGTCAAATGTTTAAGACACGCGACGCACGCGCTATACAGCCGCGGTGAAATCCTCCCGGCGGTCCTTCAATCGAATCCTTCTCAATATCGCGCTGGATGGCGCGGTGGCGGCCGCAGCAGCGCCGATCGCGCGCTGGATCGCGGACCCGCGGGGCGGCCTGATCCACCCGCTCTGGTTCCTTGCCAGCGGCGGCATCACCCTGCTGCTCGGCGGCCTGCCATTCCGCTTGTCTCAGCAATATTGGCGATTCTCGGGGGTAGCGGACCTGATCGGTGTCGTGGGCGGCAGCATCGCCTGTGCCGCCCTCTTCAGCACGCTGCTTCTTGCCACGGGCTTCCACCTCCCCACCGTGACCTTTCCTATCGTACACGTGCTCACTCTGATGGTGCTTCTCGGCATCCCGCGCCTGGGATACCGCATCTACCGCGGGCGCCCGCGCCGCGCCGCGGATGATCCCGCGCTCCAGCG
>CAZZYR010000010.1:0-10603 GCA_964658235.1 uncultured Acetobacteraceae bacterium
GACAGCACTGACAAAAGTTTTTTGCTTCTTTTTTTCAAAAAAGAAGGCCTTACTTAATGCTAAGTATCTCCCGCCGCGCGCTGATGGCCTGCTGCAACGCATTCGCAGCGTCCGTTGTATCTTCTTGCGAGTCTGCAAGGCTGCGGATATGTGCGGCAGATGCAACCATGGCGTGGTCGGCTTGCAGCAGGCGCGTCAGGGTGTCGCGTTCGTTACGTAGGCGTTCGGTCATGTGATCGGTTTCGGGGACGGGGAGCGCGCGGATTTGGCCTTCCAGCGCGCCGATGCGGCGGGCGGCTTCTTCCAGGGCCTGCGCGTGGCGGATGGCCTCCGGGTCCTGGCGGGGGTTTGCGCGGGAGGGCGGCGGCAAGTGCGTGCGGCGGTAAGCGGATTCGGTGGCTTCGATACTGGCGCGGGCGGCGCACAGGAGTTCTCCGACGCGGGCGCGGATCATCAGGTCGTCCGCGCGGAGCTGATTTTCCGCGCGGTAGAAATTGTAGCCCCAGCCGAGAAGGAGGTTGGTGACGAGTTTTTCGTCCGGGTAGGCCGCGTAGAAATCCGGCATGGGAGCTAGCCGGCCTCGCCGCGGGCAAGGGCGACCTGGGGGTTGCCCACGTAAAACGGCGCGCCGACCGCGGCGTTGGGCGCGGAGATCAGGCCTTTTTCAGCCATGCGGAGGGCGAGGTAGTAGCGCACGGCTTCCATGGGGGAGAGGCCGATGGCTTGCAGGGAGATCAGCTCTCGCATGCGCTCGTCCTTCGGCAGGATCAGGATCTTCAGATCGTTGAGCATAATGCCGAAGACGCGCAGGAAGTCCGTCAGGTGGGTTTTGACGCCTTCGCGGAGTTCATTGATGTGCTCGTTGATGTTCTCCAGCTTGGTGACCTGGATGACCTGGTTGATGGCCTGTTCGATGGCGGGGCCTGCGTAGTCGGCGATTTCCTTGGTGTCGATGACGTGGCCGTTGAAGGGGAGATGGGTGATGAGATCGAGGGCGGCTTCCTTGGTGTCGATATGGATGTAGTAATCCGCGACGTAGGAGACTTCGGCCATCTCCGCGCTGGTGGCGATGCCGGTGCTGCGGACGAGGAGTTTGCTGCGGTTGATGTAGATGACTTCATAGACCCAGGGAGACGCGCCGCCGAAGAAGCCCTGGACGATGGAGCCGACGAGGGGTTTATCCGGTGTGACGAGGGCGTATTGGCCGGTTTCGTAGACCTGGAGGACGGCGCCGCGGGATTTGAGGATGCAGAAGTGGTTCGATTCAACGGTGAGGAGCGAGCCTGACACGATGCTTTCATCGACGATCTTGATGGCGACGTTGCGGGTGCCGAGCATGTCGGTGCCGTCGTTGTTGAGCGCGGTGATGACTTGGCGGGTGAGGGCCATGGGGGTGCTCCTAAGAAAGGAAGGCCTTCTTTTTTGAAAAAAAGAAGCAAAAAACTTTTGTCCGTTAGGTCCGCGATAGCACTGACAAAAGTTTTTTGGTTCTTTTTTTCAAAAAAGAACTTCTTGCCTACTGTATGAACGGATTCCGCACGCGTTCCGCGCCGAACGTCGAACTTGGCCCGTGACCGCAGACGAACGCGATGTCGTCGCCCAAGGGCAGCAGCTTTTCCTTGATGGCGGCGATCAGGGCAGTGTGGTCGCCATAGGGGAAGTCCGTGCGGCCGACGGAGCCCTGGAAGAGAACGTCGCCCACTTGGGCAAAGCGGGCGGCACGGTTGATGAAGACGACGTGGCCGGGGGTGTGACCGGGACAATGGAGCACATCGAAACTCTGCGTGCCGACGGTGAGGGTTTCACCTTCTGTCAGGTAGCGGTCAGGTTTGCAGTTGCGCATGCCGGTCAACCCATAGGCGGCGGCTTGTGCTTCCAAATTCTGAAGTAACATTTCGTCACGTTCGTCGGGGCCGATGATCTGGAGATGGAGTTTGCCGGCGAGTTCCGTGGCGGCGCCGGCGTGGTCGAGATGGCCGTGGGTGAGCCAGATGGCAGTGGGGGTGAGAGCGCCTGCGGTGAGGGCGGCCATGATCCGGTCGGCGTCGCCGCCGGGATCGACAATTGCGGTCTGGTTTGAGTCCACGTCCGTGATGAGGGTGCAGTTCTGCTGCAGCGGCGTGACGGGGACGATCGTTATCTTGAGAGTCGGCGCGCTTTTCTGGCCTGGCATGGACGGCTCCGCATGAGCAGAATGTGAGAGAGGCATGCCACCTCTCTCACATTCGCCGCTGTCATGCGACGGGTCAGACGGCTTTCTTGAGGTTCGGGCTGGCCTTGAAGCGGACGGTCTTGCCGGCCTTGACCTTGACGGGTTCGCCGGTGCGCGGGTTCATCGCCTTGCGCGCCTTGGTCTTGCGAACGGTGAACGTGCCGAACGAGGGGAGCGTGAAGCCGCCATCCTTCTTCATCTGCTTGACGATGGCATCGATCAGCGTGCCGGCAGCTGCATTCGCCGCAACGCCGGTGCAATCGGTGCTCTGCTGGATGATGCCCGCAATGAAAGCCTTGCTCATGGTATGGTAGCGCCTTCTGTAAAGAAATGTAATGCCGCATGGCATTGGTGTTTGATCGGTCCCTGGCAATCCCGAAGATGCCGTGTCCAGCAAGGGCCAGGACGAATTATGTCCTGAAAAATTGCCCTCCACATGACTCCGACTCGGGAAGCATCAACCTTTCGTGACTGCAATAGCCGGTTTTAACGGCTGCTGCAACACTGCAGTTGGAAAAACATCAGCCCTGTGCAAGGACCTCGCCGGTCATCCACGAGTGTGGTGTGAGTCGCGGTGGAAAAGCCGGCTGAAATTCGCGGCCGGGCTCAACTGACGCCTGAGGGTTGTAGAACGGATCTGCGGCAATCACCGATTGCCAGGACTCGCGAAGTTTCCGGACTTCCACCGCCTCCAGCCCAGCGCGCGCGCCGCGGTAGTGACGGCCAAGCGAAAGGGATTCGTGATGATAGAGCTCAACATCGGCGGCGAACAGGATGCGCGCACCCGACTGGCCGGCGCGCATACAGAAATCGACGTCATTCAAGGCGATAGCAAATGACTCGTCCATGCCGCCGAGAAGCTGCCAAAGCGGGCGGCGGACGAGCATGCAGGCGGCGGTGACAGCGCTGACCTGCCGCGTCATGCAGGCGATGCCGTACGGGCCGCAATCATGGCGCGCGGTCAGCCGGAACGCATGTTCGCACAGGTTTGCGAGGCCCATGATGACTCCCCCGTGCTGCACGCGATCATTGCCGTAGAGCAACCGCGCGCCGACGATATCCGCCGGGCAGGAGTTTTGCAGATTTGTAAAGGCGGCCATGCGTCTAAGCCAGTCGGGGCGGATGGGGACCACGTCATCATTGAGAAGAAGCAGCAAATCGCCTTGCGCGTGGCGCGCCGCAGCATTGTTGGCGGCGGGATAGTTGAATACGGTCATATGGAGATCGATGACGCGAAGCCGCGGCAGCGCGCGCAATTGCGTGAGTATCGCGGCCTGACGCCGGTCGCTTGGATCGATGTTCGTGACAGCCAGCAGGATTTCGAAGGCGCCTGGTTCGGTGACTGCGAGCAGCCGGGTAAGGCAGCGGACCACATGCGGATGGCGGCAAGCCGACGGCACGATGATTGTGGTGGCGGGCAGTTCCGGCAACGGCGCCTTTTGGAGCCGCGGAAGCGCGAAAGAGGGACGCTCCGGTATGTGCGTGAGAATGAACGGTACGTGAACGAGAGCGGCAGGCGGGATGGTTTCGAGGAGATGCTGGCGCAGGTTTTGTTTGTCGGCGCCGGCCGGCGGCAACGCGATGGAGGGATGGAACAGGCATGCGCCGGATGCGAGCAGGCCGTTGTCGCGTAGCCAGGGATCGGGCTGCGGCTTGAGCAAAGGCGTGTGGCGGCGGCCGGCGCCGCTGATGTCGGCATCCGCATAAAGGCCAAGCGCGGCTGGATTTTGGCGGAGTGCCAGCGCGAAACACGCAAGCGCATGCGGCGCGAGCGTTTCTCCGGCGTTGAGAGTGAGCAGCCACGCGCCGGGGTCGCGTTGCCAGCCGGGTTGAAAGGCGCTGACGCGCACGGGCGGCAGCCATTGCGCGGCGGCCAAGTCCGGCAGGATGTCCGCGTGCGCGCCGGTAAGCAGGATTTCGATGGCGGGTGAGGGGTTTTTTCGGAGTGCCTCGCACAGCGCCTGGCGATCGGCACTTGTCCATTGGTCGTAGAGCTTCAGCCAGATATCGTAGCCGGGTGGTTCGCCCGCGCGGGCGGGCGCCTGGCCGAGTTCAGTGCGGATGCGGCCAGCCAGTCCGGACAGGTCGCCGCGCAGGCAGGTGGGAAGTTTGCGCGCGCCGCTTAGCAGGAGAAGGACGGCGGCGTGGAACCGGCCGAGAACGCGCAGCGTCACGGCCGGGGCGATTGGGGGCGTGGAGGACGGGGCGGTGATCACATGGAGCAGCAGGCCATCGGCAAATTGCGGCACATGCAGCAACAATGCGCGGGTGGTGGCGCGCCGATGGCCGGAGCGGGGGCCGAGAAAGGCTTCGCGCACGATCTGGCCGCCGCGCGCGTGGTCCTCGGCGAGGAGCTTCGCCCACCAGGGTTCCCTGGATGGCAGAGTGGCCGTGAGGCGGCACCATCTGCCTGCGGCGCCGGCGGGCAGCGTCACGGTGAACCAGCCTGGGCCGCGCGCGGGGCAAGGGGGTGCCTGGACTGGCCGGCGGCGGCCTAGCATGCTGCATTGCGCCGCAACCGGGCGGGGACCATGACAAGATTGCGAATGCCCCCAAGTAGGGGGCCGGCCACGACAGGAATTCTCCCAAGCATGCCCGCCTTGCCCCGCCTGCCGATTTTTCCCCGCTTGAGCCAGGGGTTGATACCTTGACCCGGCGGGTGGCGATCATCGGGGCAGGGCCTGGCGGGCTGGCCTCGGCCATGCTGCTGGCCCGCGCCGGGGCGGACGTGACGGTGTTCGAGCGGGCGCAGCGCGTTGGCGGCCGGTCCGCCACGATCGAGGCGACCGCGCCGATCCAGGCGGCGGCGGGGCAGCCGGCCGCCCAGGGCCGGTTTCGGTTTGATATGGGGCCGACCTTCTTCCTGTATCCGCGCGTGCTGGACGATATCTTCAAGGCGTGCGGGCGGGAGATGGCGCGTGAGATCGATCTGATCCGGCTGGACCCGCAATACGATCTGATCTTCGAGGCAGGCGGGCATATCCGGGCGACAGGCGATCTGGCGCGCATGCAGCGCGAGGTGGAGCAGCTGGCGCCGGAGGACGCGGCCGCCCTGCCCCGCTTCATGGCGGACAACCGCAAGAAGCTGGCTGCTTTCCGGCCGGTGCTGGAATCGGCATTTCACGGCATGCGCGATCTGGTGCGGCCCGGCATGCTGCGCGCGCTGCCGATGATGCGGCCGCTGCGCACGGTGGACAGCGATCTGGCGACCTACTTCAAGGATGAGCGGGTCCGCCTGGCGTTCAGTTTCCAGAGCAAATACCTGGGCATGTCGCCCTACCGGTGCCCCAGCCTGTTCACCATCCTGAGCTTCATGGAATACGAGTTCGGCGTGTATCACCCGCGCGGCGGCTGCGGCGCGGTGATGGACAGCCTGGCGCGCGTGGGCGGCGATCTGGGGGTGAATTTCCGCCTGGGCGAGCCGGTGCAGGAGATCCTGTTCCAGGGGCGGCGCGCGACGGGCGTGCGGACGCAGGCGGGCAGTGAAGCGTTCGACGCGGTGGTGGTGAATGCCGACTTCGCGCATGCGATGCAGAATTTGGTGCCGGACCGGCTGCGGCGGCGCTGGACGGACAAGAAGCTGGCGACGAAGAAATTCTCCTGCTCCACCTTCATGCTGTATCTGGGCCTGGAGGGGATCGATGACGAGCTCGCGCATCACACGATCTATCTGAGTGCGGACTATCGCCGCAATATCGCGCAGATCGAGGCCGGGCTGGCGCCGCCGACGGAGCCGAGTTTTTATGTGCAGAACGCGTGCGTGACTGATCCGGAGCTGGCGCCGCCGGGGCATTCGACGATGTATGTGCTGCTCCCGGTGGGCAACAAGACGGGCGCGGGGATCGATTGGACGGTTGAGGCGCCGCGGTTGCGGGCAGTGGCGATCGACAGGCTCAAGCGCATCGGCGTGAAAAACGTGGAGAAGCGCATCAGGTTCGAGAAGATGTTCACACCGCACGACTGGGAGACGCAACTGGCGATCCATCGCGGCGCGACCTTCAACCTGGCGCATTCGCTGGACCAGATGCTGACGTTCCGGCCTCGCAATCGGTTCGAGGATCTGGACGGGGTGTACCTGGTGGGTGGCGGGACGCATCCTGGCAGCGGGCTGCCAGTGATTTTCGAGAGCGCGCGGATCACGACGCGGCTGATGGCGGACGATCTGGGGCTGGGGGGGCATTGGTGCGCCGGGTCCGAGATGGCGGCGCCGGATTATACGCCGGTGCTGGCGGAGGCGCTGTAAGCAAGGAAGGCAAGGAAGCAAAGAGGGGTTTACCACCAAGAACACCAAGGACGGCGAAGCCACCAAGGGCACCAAGAAGAGAGGGCGGCTGAGTGGACGCGTATGATAGCCAACCTGCTTTGCTGGGTTCCTACTGGGTTGGATGGTTTTCCTTCTTGGTGATCTTGGTGCCCTCGGTGTTCTTGGTGGAGTGTCTTCCTTGCGACGCCAGTCTAGCGACGGAACTGTGAGTTGAAACAAATGATTTCAAAGAGGGACACGAGATAATGCCGGATGGCCAGAATTTGCCGCCCCCCTCCCCTCACCCGGTCGCCGTGATTGGCGCCGGCCTGGCCGGGCTGGCGGCGGCGTGCACGCTGGCGGCGCGGGGGCACCGGGTGGTGCTGTTCGAGAAGAATGACTGGCTCGGCGGCAAGGCGGCGGTGTTCGAGAAGGACGGCTACCGGTTCGATATGGGGCCGACGATCCTGACGGTGCCGCGCGTGCTGGACAGGATCTTCACCGAGGCTGGCCGCAAGATGTCCGACGCGCTGGATTTGCGCCGGCTGGATCCGCAGTGGCGCTGCTTCTTCGAGGATGGCTCCGTGCTGAATCTACAGCAGGACATGACGGAGATGAAGGCGACGCTGGCCAAGTATGCGCCGGGCACCGAGGGCGGCTACGAGGACTTCATCGGCCTGTCAGAGAAGCTGCATGAAGTCAGTGAAAAGTTCTTTTTCTGGAAGTCCGTGGAGGATGTGTTCGACACGCTGGATCTGAAAAAGGGCATGGACCTGGCCACGCTGAAGGACGTGATGAGCCTGCGCATGGGCACCACGGTGGCGGGCCAGATACGCAAGCGCGTGAAGGACAAGCGCGTGGCGCAGATGCTGGATCATTTCGTCCAGTATGTAGGGAGCTCCCCGTATGGGTCGCCCGCGGTGCTGTGCAGCATTGCGCACATGCAGACCAATGATGGCGTTTGGTATCCGATGGGCGGGACGCGCGCGGTGCCGGTGGCGCTGGAAAAGCTGGCGCGGGAGCTGGGTGTAACGATTCGGCCCAGCACGGGGATTGCGCGGATCCTGTCCGAGGGCGGCCGGGTGAGCGCGGTGGAGACGGACGGCGGCGAGATTGTGCCGGTGTCCTCCGTGATTTCCAACATGGATGCGGTGCGCACGTATCGGGAGCTGGTGGGCGGCAAGCCGGCGCAGAGTTTTGGCAAGCGCTGGAAGCGCGAGCCGGCATGTTCCGGCGTGGTGCTGTATTTGGGCTTGAACCGCGCCTACGAGCATCTGGCGCATCACGACTTCATCTTCTCCGAGGATCCGGAGGTGGAGTTCGATTGGATCTATAATAAGGGCGAGCCGGCGCCGGATCCGACCTGTTACGTGGCGGCACCTTCCCGCACCGAGCCGGGCGTGGCGCCGCCGGGGGGCGAGGCACTGTATGTGCTGGTGCACACGCCGTATTTAAGGCCGCATCATGATTGGACGAAGATGCTGCCGGCGTATCGGCAGGTGATTTTGGACAAGCTGAAGCGGACAGCGGGGATGCCGGATCTGGAGAGCCGCATCAAGGTGGAACGCATCCTGACGCCGCAGGATATCCACGACCGCTATAGCGTGCTGGATGGCGCGATCTATGGGCTGGCGAGCCACGGGCGGATGTTCGGGGCGTTCAAGCCGGGCAACCGGTCCCGCGATCTACCGGGGCTGTATCTGGCGGGCGGGGCGGCGCATCCCGGGCCGGGGATGCCGATGGTGCTGATGTCCGGGTGGATTGCGGCCGATACGCTGGATGCGGATGTGGCGGCGTCCGCGCTTGCCAAGTCCGCGTAGACAACGGACTGGGGAGGCATGGTGTCTCCCCAGGTGTCCTCGATGACATTCGAGCATCCGCTGCGGCTGTATTCGCCGGTGCGGGTGGCGTTGTTCAGGCTGTATCTGCGGTTTTTGTTCTGGCGCCGGTTTTCCGCGGTGCGGCTGGCGCATGGCGCGCGGCCGGCCGATTTCGCGGGGCGGCCGCTGGTGGCGTATTGCAATCATCCATCCTGGTGGGATCCGGCGCTGTTGCTGCTGACGCTGCCGCGTCTGCTGCAGCGGCGCGGGTTCGGGCCCATGGATTCGGCGGAACTGGAACGCTATGGGCTGTTCCGCAGGATGGGGATGTTTCCGGTGGAGCCGGGCAGCCGGCGGAGTGCGGCGGCGTTCCTCCGCATCGCGCAAGAGGGGTTGGCGGAGCCGGGGAGCTGCCTGTGCATCACGGCAGAAGGGGCGTTCACGGATCCCCGGGTGCGGCCGGTGCGGTTGCGCGCGGGACTGGCGCATCTGGCGCGGCGGATGCCAGAAGCGGTGTTCCTGCCGGTGGCGCTGGAATACGGGTTCTGGAACGAAAGCAAGCCTGAGGCGCTGCTGCGGTTCGGCACGCCGGTGCGGCCGGTGGGAGAGGCCAGCGTGGCGGATTGGCAGCAGGCGCTGGAGGCGGGACTTGTGGAGACGATGGATGCGCTGGCGGCGGCATCCGCCGCGCGCGATCCGGCGGCGTTCAGCCTGGTGTTCAGCGGCACGGCTGGGGTGGGCGGCATCTATGATGGATGGCGCCGGGCGCGCGCGATGGCGACGGGGCGGCCGTTCATGGCGCGGCACGGAGGAAAATGATGGATGCGTTGGGGTGGGTGGCGTTCGGGCTGGCGGCGCTGCCGCTGTGTTTGATGCTGGATAATCTGCGCCGGTTGCGCACGCCGGCGCGGGCGGGGGGCCGTCCGGCGGTGTCCGTTCTGATCCCGGCGCGCAACGAGGAGCGCAACATCGCCGCCGCGGTGGCCGCCGTGCTGGCCAGCGAAGGCGTGGAGGTGGAGCTGGTGGTGCTGGATGACGGCTCCACCGATGCCACGCCCGCGATTCTGGCGGGGATCAAGGACCGCCGCTTGATTGTGGCGACGGGCGGCGTGCTGCCAGCGGGATGGTCCGGCAAGCAGCATGCGTGCGCGGCACTGGCGCGGCTGGCGAGCCATGATCTGCTGGTGTTCGTGGATGCCGATGTGCGGCTGGCGCCGGATGCGCTGAGCCGGATGGTGGGGTTCATGGCCGCGCACGATGTGGGGCTGGCGAGCGGGTTTCCGCGCCAGATTACACGGAGCTGGTCCGAGGTGCTGCTGCTGCCACTGATCCATTTCCTGCTGTTGGGCTATCTGCCGCTGGCGCAGATGCAGCGGCGGGGCGCGGTGGGGCTTGGCGCGGGGTGTGGGCAGTTGTTCATTGCGCGGGCAGGGGATTATGCGGCGGCGGGCGGCCATGGAGCGATCCGCGCATCCCTGCACGATGGGCTGATGCTGCCGCGGGCGTTCCGCAAGGCGGGGATCATGACAGGGCTGTTCGATGCGACGCGGTTTGCGACATGCCGGATGTACAGCGATTCTGGCCAGGTGTGGGAGGGGCTGACGAAGAACGCGACGGAGGGGATGGCCAAGCCGGCTGCGCTGCCGGTGTGGACCGTTCTGCTGGGGGGCGGCGCGGTTTTACCGGTTGTGATCCTGGTGACGGCGCCGTGTTGGCCGGCGGCGGCGGGATGCGTGTGCTGGCTGGCGTGCCGGCTGATCCTGGCGGCGCGGTTCCGGCAGCCGGTGGTGAGCGCGGTGCTGCATCCGGTGGGGATAGCGGCGCTGCTGGCGCTGCAATGGGCGGCGATGCTGCGGGCGGCGGCGGGACGCAAGGCGACGTGGCGCGGCCGCGCCTATCAGGCGCAGAGCTGAATGCGCGGCGTTTGGGTGGTGTTGGGCGTGCTGGCGTGCGGGGGGGCGCAAGCGGCGGTGGTTGAGGTGAGTGTGCAGGGGGTGCGCAACGACCATGGCCACGTGCTGGTGGCGCTGTGCACGAAGGCGGAGTTTTTGCACCCGCATTGCGCCTGGCGGGGGCGGGCGGCGGCGCAGGCCGGGACGGTGGTGGTGCGGATCCCGGATGTGCCGGCGGGGATGTATGCCGCACAGGGGTTTCACGACGAGAACGATAACGGCCGGCTGGACCGCAATATCCTGGGGTTGCCGAAGGAGGCGATGGGGTTTTCAAACGACGCGCCGATGCGGATGGGGCCGCCGAAGTTTGATGTGGCGGCGTTTGCGGTGGGGGTGGGTGCGGTGACGCGGATCGGGTTTTCGTTGCGGTATTATT
>CAZZYR010000010.1:10613-16450 GCA_964658235.1 uncultured Acetobacteraceae bacterium
AGGCCTTCTTTTTTGAAAAAAAGAAGCAAAAAACTTTTGCTTATGAGCGCATTGGCTGCCGCAGCGAATTGAGAAAAGTTTTTTGGTTCTTTTTTCCAAAAAAGAACTGCTTGCTTCCTTGAGCCAGGACCGTGACGGTTAACACGATGACTGCCCTGGAAACGCATATTATTGGCGAGGCCCGCGCCGGGCGGCTGAGCCGGCGGATGTTCCTGCACCACGCGGCGCGGATTGGCCTGCTGGCCGCGGCGCCGGCGCGTGCGGCCGTCTTGGGGCGGCCGGGGGCGACGATCCGGGTGGCGAGCCAGGTGCCGGCGGGCGCGATCGAGCCGTTGACGGTGTCCGAGATTGGCGGGCTGGTGATGCTGTGCCAGACCGGGGAGTTCCTGATCAACGATGGATCCGACCTGATCCTGCGGCCGGGGCTTGCGGTAAGCTGGAAGCCGAATGCCGATTGTTCCGTGTGGACTTTTTCGCTGCGGGGCGGCGTGCGGTTCCATGATGGGCAGTCCTTTGGCGCGTTGGATGTGGTGGCAACGATGGACCGGCTGAGCGATCCGAAAGCGGGATCGAACGCGCTGTCGGTTTTGCGGGGGGTGCTATCGCCGGGCGGGTGCAAGCGCGTGGATGATCTGACAGTGCGCTTCGAACTTGATGCGCCAAACGGCAACTTTCCGTTCTACGTGTCCTCCGACAACTATAATGCGATCATCCTGCCGGCGAATTATGCGGGGGATTTCGAGGCGAATTTCAACGGGACGGGACCGTTCCGGCTGGAGCGGTATGCGCCGAAGGTGGGTGCGAGTTTTGTGCGCAATGCAGCGTATTGGGGCCGCGCCGCATTGCCGGCGCGGACGGAGTTTTCGTTTTTCACGGACCAGCAGCCGCAGATTTTGGCGCTGGAGGACGACCAGGTGGACGCGATCGTGCAGATTTCCGTGCAGGGGGCACAAGGTTTGCTCCGGGACCCGGATGTGCGCATCATCGATATTCCGGCGTCCACGCACCGGCAGCTGCATCTAAGGTGCGATGCGGGGCCGTTTGCGGACAAGCGAGTGCGGCAGGCGGTGGCGTTGAGTTTGGACAGGCCGGGGCTGGTGCATGGGCTGTTCCAAGGGCGGGCGCGGCTCGGCAATGATTCGCCGTTCGACCCGATTTATGCGTCGACCGACCGGAGCGTTCCGCAAAGGACGAAGGATTTGCCGCGGGCGCGGGCGCTGATGGCGGCGGCGGGCATGGCCGACGGGTTCGAGACGACGCTGACGACGGAGCGGATGCAGGAGATACCGGATCTGGCGGTGCTGGTGCAGAATGCGTGCGCGCAGATAGGGATACGCGTGGCACTGCGGATTGAGGATGGCGGGACGTATTACGGGGCGGCCCAGTTTGGGCGGTCCGACTGGCTGGATAGTCCGATGGGCATTACCGATTACGGCCACAGGGGGGTTCCGAACGTGACGCTGGCGGCGCCGTATTTGAGCAATGGGGCGTGGAATGCGGCACACTTCCGGAATGCCGCGTATGACCGCCTGGTTGCGGGATATCTTGCGGCGACCGACCTGCCGGCGCAGCGTGAGCTGGCCGGGCAGATACAGCGGCTTTTGCTGGAGGAGACGCCGGTGATCATTCCGTATTTCTATGATTACCTGTGCGCCACGGGACCGACCGTGACGGGCGTGGCGGTGAGTGGCCTGTCGCAGATTTTCCTGCAGGACGCAGCACTCTCTTGATGTGGACGGGCGCCTTCCGGCCGGTGGGGATCCGGCTGGCGCTGAGCGGGCTGACATTGGTGCTGCTGAGCATGGTGGTGTTTGCCGCGGGGCAGATCCTGCCTGGCGATGTGGGGCGGTCCATCCTGGGGCCGCTGGCGGATGCGCGTTCCGTGGCGGCGCTGAACCATACGCTGGGGACGGATCAGCCGGCGCTGCTGATGTACGGCAGATGGGTGGGACATCTGCTGCAAGGCGACATGGGGATGTCCTATGCGTATCGCAGCCCGGTGGCGCCGTTCATTGGGCATGCGCTGGTGAAATCATTGGCGCTGGCGGGCGTGACGTGCGTGATCGTGATCCCGATTTCGATCGGGGCGGGGATCTTGGCCGCGCTCAATGGGGGCCGGTGGCCGGACCGGCTGATCAATTTGGGCGGGTTGTCCCTGACTGTGGTGCCGGAATTCGTGTCCGGCATTTTGCTGATCCTGGTGTTTGGCGTGTGGCTGCGGTGGCTGCCGATTTCAGCGAACACGCGGCTGGGGACAGGGGTGCTGGAACAGCTTCGGCATTTGATATTACCGGCACTGCCGCTGGTGCTGATCCTGTTCGGGTATATCGCGCGCATCGCGCGGGCGGGCATGATCGAGGCGCTGGACGCGGACTACACCCGGACGGCCATGCTGAAAGGCCTGAGGCGCAGCCGAGTGATCGTGCGGCATGTATTGCGCAATGCGCTGCTGCCGACGATTACCGTGATTGCCGCGCAGGCGAGTTATCTGCTGGGCGGGCTGGTGGTGGTGGAGACGCTGTTCCGCTACCAGGGGATTGGCAGCCTGATTTTGGTGGCAGCACGCGGCAAGGATTATCCGATGCTGGAGGCGGGTATCCTGGTGGTGGGGGCGGCGTATATCCTGTCCGCGATTGCAGCGGATGTGCTGATTGCCGTGCTGGACCCGCGCACGCAGGCGGCCGCGCGATGAGATTTCTAGGCAGGCTGGCGGCGCCCGGGTTTATCGCGGGCGCGGCCATCGTGGTGATGTGGGTGGTGTGTGCGGTGTTTGGGCCCGAACTGGTGCCGCAAAATCCGTATGCGGACGATCTGATGAATGCGCTGGCGCCGCCGTCCGGCGCGCATTGGTTCGGGACGGATCAGATAGGGCGGGATATTTTTTCGCGCATCATTGCTGGGGCTCGGCCGATTTTGTCCGTGGCACCGGCGGCGACATTGCTGGCGACGTTGTGCGGGACGGCGCTGGGGCTGGTGACAGGCTATGCCAGGGGTTGGGTGGATACGGTGCTGAGCCGGCTGATCGAGGTGATATTGGCGCTGCCGCTGATTGTGGTGGCACTGCTGGTTCTGGTGGCGCTGGGGCCATCGAGCCTGAACGTGACGATTGTGATTGCGCTGGTGTTTACGCCGATCATCGCGCGCACGGTGCGCAGCGCGGTGCTGGCGGAATGCAAGCTGGATTATGTGCCCGCGGCGCAACTTCGCAACGAAGGGGCATTGCACATCATGTTCGTGGAGATCCTGCCGAATATCCTGCCGCCGATTGTGGTGGAGGTGACGGTGCGGCTGGGCTACGCGATCTTTACCGTGGCGTCCTTGAGTTTCCTTGGGTTCGGTATCCAGCCGCCGTCACCGGATTGGGGGCTGACGATTGCGGAGAATTACGGGCTGATCGTGGGCGGGTATGGGTGGACGGTGGGATTTGCGGCGGTGGCGACGGCTTCGCTGGTGGTGGGGGTGAATTTGGTTGCTGAGGGATTGCAGGAAGCGTTGCAGTGAAGGAAGCAAGCAGTCCTTTTTTGAAAAAAAGGACCAAAAAACTTTTGTCTGTTGAGTCCGCGACAGCCGGACAAAAGTTTTTTGCTTCTTTTTTGCAAAAAAGAAGGCCTTAGCCCGTGGTCGCAGCGCTGAAATTTCATGATGTCCGCGTAAGCTACGGCAAGGTTGAAATCCTGCACGGCGTATCCTTCAGCGTGGCCACGGGCGAGTGCTTCGGGCTGGTGGGGGAATCCGGATGCGGGAAATCCACCGCCGCGTTTGCCGCGCTGCGCGCGTTGCCGCGTGGCGGGCGGGTGACGGCGGGCAGCGTTTCGATCGGCGGGCAGGATGTGCTGGCGTTGTCGCGCGGGGGGCTGCGGCGGCTGTGGGGGCGGCAGGTGTCCATGGTGTATCAGGACCCGAGCCGGGCGCTGAATCCGACGCTGACGGTGGGCGCGCAGTTGATGGAAGCGTTTGCCGTGCTGGGCGAAAACGATGTGCGGGACAAGGCCGAGGCGATGCTGGCGACGGTGCAGATCCCCGTGCCGGGGCGCGTGATGGGCGCGTATCCGCATCAATTGTCCGGCGGGATGCAGCAGCGCGTGGTGATTGCGATGGCGCTGGCGAAGGACCCTGCCCTGCTGGTGTTGGATGAACCGACGACGGGGCTGGATGCGACGGTGGAGGCCGAAATCCTGGACCTGGTGCAGATGCTGCGCCGGGAGCGCGGGAGCGCGGTTCTGCTGATCAGCCACAATTTGCCGATGGTGGCGCGCATGTGCGACCGGATTGGCGTGCTGTATGCGGGCACGCTGGTGGAAGAGGGGAATGCTGCGGATGTGCTGCGCGATCCGCGCCATCCGTATACGGCGCGGCTGGTGGCATGCCTGCCGGGCGGACGGCGCAAGGGGGAGGCGGCGCTGCCGACCATTGCGGGACAGTTGCCGGCGCCGGGGGAGCGGCTGGAGGCATGCGTGTTTGCGCCGCGGTGCGACAGGCGGGAAGCGATTTGCACGGAAACGGCGCCGCCGGTGCGGTGGGACGGGAGTCACATGGCACGGTGCCATTTTGAGCCGCCGTTTCCCGTTGCGGTGGGTATGGATGCGGATGAGGCGGCGCCGCGGTTTGACGCGGATATTGCCGTTCTTGCAGCCAGGAACTTAACGAAAACGTACGGGGCGGTGGGCGGGCGGGTGCGGGCGGTGGATGATTTGACGTTTAGCTTGGCGGCGGGAGAGACGCTGGGCGTTGTTGGCGAGTCGGGCAGCGGGAAGACGACGCTGGCGCGGCTGCTGCTGGGGCTGACGGCGCCGGATGCGGGGGGCGTGATTGAGCTGGATGGGACGGCGCTGGGGCCGACGGTTGCTTCCCGCACGCGCGCGGAGCGGCAGGCGATCCAGATCATTTTTCAGAATCCGGATTCCGCGCTGAACAGGGCGCATCGGGTTCGGCATATCCTGGGCCGGCCACTTGCAAGATTGGCAGGGCTGCGTGGGGCGGAATTGAAAGGGGCGCTGGCTGCGCTGTCGCAGGGGGTGCGACTGGGCGAGGTGCATCTGGCGATGCGGCCGCGGGCGCTGTCCGGCGGGTTGAAGCAGCGCACCGCGATTGCGCGGGCGTTCGCAGGCAAACCGCGGGTGGTGATTTGCGATGAGCCCACCTCCGCGCTGGATGTTTCCGTGCAGGCGGCGATTTTGAACCTGCTGGTGGGGCTGCAGCGGCGGGAGGGCGTGGCTTACGTGTTCATCTCCCACGATCTGGCGGTGATCCGGTATTTATCGGATCGGATCGCGGTGATGTATCTGGGGCATTTGCTGGAGATTGGGCCGGCGGAGGATGTGCTGAATGGGCCGCATCATCCGTATACGGCGGCTTTGGTGGCGGCATCCGGGACGGCTGGGCGCGTGCGGATGCAGGGCGAGATTGCGAAGGTGGGTGATGTGGAGACGGGCTGCATTTTTCAGCTGAATTGCCCGCGGAAGCTGGGCGTGATTTGCGAGACCGTGGCGCCGCCGTTTGATGCGAGCGAAGTGCATCCGGTGAGGTGCCATATACCGGTGGGGGATTTGCCGTGGGTTTGAGGAAGAAAGGCCTTCTTTTTTGAAAAAAAGAAGCAAAAAACTTTTGGTTATTGAGTCCGCGACAGCAAGGACAAAAGTTTTTTGGTTCTTTTTTTCAAAAAAGAACTGCTTGGTTTTGGGTGATGGTGGGCTGGAGCCCACCCTACGGGGTGTTGGCGTGGTTCAGGGCGTGTTCCAGGTCCTGGGCTTGGGAGCGGGTGACGGAGATTTCATAGGTGTGGTCGGGGAGATGGGCGAGGCGGACGTCCAGATGGGCGGCGCGGGTGGCGGCGAGGC
>CAZZYR010000011.1:0-16333 GCA_964658235.1 uncultured Acetobacteraceae bacterium
CGGACGCCACCGCCGCCTGGCTGATGCTGCCCAATTGCACCACTTGCAACAGGCTCTCCACGTGCCGCGTATTCATAACAAACCGCTCCCGGGCCGCCATGCCCGATCCGCAGCGGGCGGGGGGGACATAGCTGATATAGCCGTGTGCCACGCCCGCCGCGCTGCGCACCCACCGCTTGCGGCAATATGAAACCGATGATGACCAACCCGCCCCTACTCGTCGCGGAACACTCGGACACCGTGCACCCCGGCCCGGCGTATCGCCTCGCCGCCTGCACGCCCCTCCTAGCTCCGCTCGCCAATTGCACCAGCCTGCCGCCGCTCTGGCACTGGATGTTGTTCCTCTCCGCCGCCTCGGCCGAGGAGCTAGGACCGGACGGCCACCGCCGCACCGACGGGCTGCTGGTCCACGACCCGGATCTCCCCGCCCGCATGTGGGCCGGCGGCCGTCTCACGCTGCAACGCCGACCTGCCTTCCAAACCAAAATCACCCGCCGCAGCCGCATCCTCGGCTCTAAGGACCGCCAGGGCGCCAACGGCCCCATCCGCCTCACCACCCTGCATCACGCCCTGCACGACGCCACCGGGCCGCTGCTGGAGGAGGAACAGGACCTCGTCTTCCGCCGCCCTGCGTCCCCCGCGCCGGCCCAGCCCTCGCCGCCCGCCCCCCAGGGCGCCGTCATCCACAGCCTTGTGCCGGACAGCATCCTCCTGTTTCGCTTCTCCGCCCTCACCTTCAACGCCCATCGCATCCATTACGACCGCGACTACGCCCGCACCGCCGAACTCTACCCGGACCTCGTTGTCCACGGCCCCCTGCAGGCCATCCTGCTCGCTGCCTTGCTCCACCACGCCGCCCCCAGCCACGCGCTGCGCCATTTCGCTTTCCGCGGCCAGCGCCCCGCCTTCGTGGATCGTCCCCTCGCGCTGGAAGCCTGGCCGGACCCCGCCCAACCCGGTCGCTGGTTTCTGCAAACCCGCGGGCCCGACGGTGCGCTTTGCATGACCGCGCAAGCCAATATCCAACTTCCCGCCGCGCCGGAGCATGATTTGGCATGACCGAGGACGAAGACCACGCGGAAATCCGCGACGAACTGCGCAAACTCTGCGCCCGCTTCCCCGGCGCCTACTGGCGCGAGCTGGACAGGCATCGCGGCTACCCCACCGACTTCGTCACCGCCCTGACGGAATCAGGCTACCTGTCCGCGCTGATCCCGGAAGAATATGGCGGCTCCGGCCTCACCCTCTCCGCCGCCGCCGCCATCCTGGAAACAGTCCAGGCCGAAGGCTGCAATGGCAGCGCCTGCCACGCCCAGATGTACATCATGGGCACGCTTCTGCGCCACGGCTCGGCGGAGATGAAGCAGACTTGGCTGCCGCAAATCGCCGCCGGCGCCATCCGCCTCCAGGCCTTCGGCGTCACCGAGCCAGGCAGCGGCACGGACACAGCCTCCCTGCGCACCACCGCGCGCCGCAACGGCGCGCACTACGTGATCAACGGCCAGAAAATCTGGACCAGCCGCGCCGAACATTCGGACCTGATGCTGCTCCTCGCCCGCACCGCGCCGCCCGCGCCGGGCGGCAAGAAAACCGACGGTCTCTCCACCATCCTGGTCGACATGCGCGAGGCGGTGGGGGCCGGCCTCACCATCAAGCCCATCCGCACCATGATGAACCACAATAGCTGCGAGGTCTTCTTCGACAATTTGCGTGTTCCTGTCGGCAACCTTGTCGGCGAAGAGGGCAGCGGCTTCCGCTACATCCTGGACGGCATGAACGCGGAACGCCTGCTCATCGCCGCCGAATGCGTGGGCGACGGCATGTGGTTCACCGCCAAATCCGTGGCCTACGCGAAGGCACGCGAAGTCTTCGGCCGACCCATCGGCCAGAACCAGGGCGTCGCTTTCCCCATCGCGCGCGGTTACGCGCAGCTCCAGGCCGCCCGCCTGATGGTCCGCGAAGGCTGCCGCCGCTACGAAGCCGGCCTGAACGCCGGCGAACAGGCCAACATCGCCAAGATGCTCGCCGCCGAAGCCTCCTGGGCCTGCGCCGAAGCCTGCGTGCAAACCCACGGCGGTTTCGGCTTCGCCGAAGACTACGACGTGGAAAGGAAGTTTCGCGAAACCAGGCTGTATCAGGTGGCGCCGGTCAGCACGAATCTGATCCTCGCTTACGTCTCCGAGCACGTCCTCGGACTCCCCAGGAGTTACTGATGGAAAAAGAAAGGAAGCAGTTCTTTTTTGAAAAAAAGAACCAAAAAACGTTTGCGATTGGTACGTGCGCGCGCGCCAACGCGCGCGCCAGCAGACAAAAGTTTTTTGCCTCTTTCTTCCAAAAAAGAAGGCCTTGCCTTTAATGCTTCCCTTGACTGGCCTAACAGTCCTAGCCCTGGAGCAAGCCGTAGCCGCCCCTTACTGCACCATGCGCCTCGCCGATTCCGGCGCCCGCGTCATAAAGATCGAGCGCCAGGAAGGCGACTTCGCGCGCGGCTACGACAGCGCCGCCGCCGGCACCTCCAGCTACTTCGCCTGGCTCAACCGCGGCAAGCAAAGCCTCGTCGCTGACATCAAGGATGCGGAAGACGCCGCCCTCCTGCACCGCATGCTCGCCGGCGCGGACATTTTCATCCAGAACCTCGCCCCCGGGGCCGCCGCCCGCGCCGGCTTCGGCGCGGCGGAATTGCGCGCCCGCCATCCGCGCCTCATCACAATGGACATCTCCGGCTATGGCGAGGAAGGGCCTTACGCCGCGATGAAGGCCTACGATCTGCTGATCCAGGCCGAATCCGGCCTCGCCAGCGTCACCGGCCACCCCGTTGGCCCCGGCCGCGTCGGCGTCTCCGTCTGCGACATCGCCTGCGGCCTCACCGCTTATTCCGGCGTGCTGGAAGCCCTCATCGCCCGCGGCATAAGTGGGCAGGGCCAAAGCCTGTCCGTCAGCCTCTTCGATGCGATGGCGGACTGGATGACCGTGCCGCTCCTGTTGCACGAAGACACTGGCCTGGAACCGGGCCGCCCCGGCCTCGCCCATCCTTCCATCTGCCCTTACGGCGCCTTCGCCCTCGCCGACGGTGAGCAGATCCTGATCTCCATCCAGAACGAACGCGAATGGGCAGATTTCTGCACCCACGTGCTCCTCGCGCCGGCTTTCGCCACCAATCCCCACGCCCGAAGCAACACGGCGCGGGTCGCCAACCGCGCTTTAGTGGACGCCCGCGTGGCCCAAACCCTCGGCGCACTCACGCAAAAGGAGGCACGCACCCGCCTGCAGCGCGCCAATACCGCCTTCGGAGTCGTGCGCTCCATCGCCGGCCTCGCCGCCCATCCCGCTTTGCGCCGCGTGGAGGCCGCCGGCCCGAACGGTCCGGTCCGCCTGGTTGCCCCGCCCGTCCGGCGCCAAACCGCCCCGGAGCTACGCGCCATTCCGTCTCTGGGCGAGCACTCCGCCCTGCTGCGCGAGGAGTTCGCCGCATGAACCGTGCGTCCGCACCCACCCAGGCCGCGCGCGCCACCGCCGCCGCCCAGCCCCCCGGCCCGGACACCACCGCCTTCCTGTATCATCCACACCGCATCTACATCGATGGCGAATGGCTGGAGGGAACCGGCACCGAAATCACCGTCGAAAATCCCGCCACCGAAGCGCCCATCGCCACCCTGCGCGCCGCCTCGCTGGACCAGCTCGACACCGCCGTCGCAGCCGCCCGCGCCGCCCTGCGCGGCGCCTGGGGCCGCGCCAACGGCCGCGAGCGCGCCCAAACCCTCGCCCGCTTCGCCGACCTGCTCGACGCCAACGCGCAGCTCATCGGCGAGGTGATGACTCTCGACAACGGCTCGCCGCTCGCCTCGTCCTGCATGGTCGTGCGCTTCCTAGCCGCCGACGTCTTCCGCTATTACGCAGGCTGGGCCACCAAGATTAGCGGCGAAAGTTTCTCGCCAAGCCTCGGCGCCCGCCCCAACCTGGATATCCTGGTGGCCACGCTGCGCGAACCGGTCGGCGTGGTTGGCGCCATCGTCCCGTGGAACGCGCCCCCCGGCATGATCGCCCTGAAAATGGCTCCCGCTCTGGCAGCCGGCTGCACCATGGTCCTGAAAACTGCCGAGCTCGCCCCGCTGGTCGGCGAACTCTTTGCTCGCCTCTGGCACGAAGCCAGCGGCCCGCCCGGCAGCTTCAACCTCGTCCACGGCCACGGCACGGATATCGGCGCCGCCATGGCCGCCCATCCCGGCATCGATAAGATCGCCTTCACCGGCTCCACCGCCGTCGGCCGCCAGATCGTCCACGCCGCCAGCGGCAACCTCAAGAAAGTCGCCCTCGAGCTCGGCGGCAAATCCCCCGTCGTCGTCTTCCCGGACGCTGACCTTGAGGCGGTCATCCCCGCCGCCTCCATGGCCTGCTTCCTCTCCACCGGCCAGCAATGCATGGCCGGCTCCCGCCTCTTCGTCCACGCCAGCGTGCACGACCAGGTCGCCGAAGGCGTCGCCGCCCACGCTGCCGCGCTCAAAGTCGGTGACGGCATGCGCCCTGACACGCTGCTCGGCCCCGCCATCTCTGCCCGCCAGCGCCAGCGCATCCTGGATTATATCGGCATTGCCAAGGCCGAAGGCGCCACCCCTCTCCTGCACAGCGCACCCATCGACGGCCCCGGCCACTTCATCGGGCCCACCGTGTTAACCGATGTCCGCCCCGGCATGCGTATCGAACAGGAGGAAGTCTTCGGCCCCGTCCTCAGCATCGTCCGCTTCGAAGACGAGGACGACATGATCGCCGCCGCCAACGGCACCACCTACGGCTTGTCCGGCTCCGTGTGGACGCGCGACATCCAGCGCGGCCTGCGCGTCGCCAAGCGGATCGATTCCGGCCAGGTCGGCATCAACATCCACGCCGCCATCAGCCCGGAAACCCCCTTCGGCGGCAACAAGCAATCCGGCTGGGGCCGCGAATACGGCAGGGACGGCTTGGACGCCTTCCTGAAGACCAAGGCCGTCAGCATCAACCTGGGAATCAAGACATGAGCCGCGCGAAAATCCTCATCGCCGGCGCCGGCCTCGGCGGCCTTGTCGCCGGCCTGGCGCTACTGGACCGCGGTTTCGACGTGGACATCCACGAACAGGCCCCCAGCCTGGGCGAAGTCGGCGCCGGCCTCACGCTCAGCCGCGGCGCTCAGAACGTCTTCCGCGCCCTCGGGGTGATGGACGCCATCGTCCCGTTCGCCTGCCCCTCCACCAACTTCCCCTTCTTGCATTACCGCACCGGGCGCGTTCTCACCGGCGCGCTCGACCACGGCGACGGCTCCCCGGACGACGGCACCGCCGATGTCGGCCGCCAGATGCACCGCGCGGACCTCCACGCCGTCCTCTCCGCCGCCTTCACCGCACGCGCCTCCGGCCACCTTTATCTCGGCCACAGCCTGGTCGACATCGAGGAGACAGCCACCGCCGTTCGCGCACGTTTCGCCAACGGTGCGACCGCCGAAGCCGACGGCCTGGTGGGCGCCGACGGCGTCCGCTCCGCCGCCCGCGGCTTGCTTTGGGGCAAGGAGGCGCCGCGCTATACAGGCCAGCTCGCCTACCGCTTCCTGGTCGATCGCGACCGCGCGCGCCCCTTCATGGGCCTCGGCCGCGGCGCCGTCTTCCTCGGCCCCGGCCGCACCTTCAACCGCTACACCCTGCGCAGCGGCGCCGTGGTCAACTGCGTCGGCATCGTCGCCCACGAGTCCTGGGCCGATGACGGCTGGTCCACGCCGGCCACAATCGACGAACTCGCCGCCGATTTCGCTGGCTGGCACGAGGACGTCACCGGCCTGATGGGCCAGGCCGGCGCGCTGATCAAATGGGGCCTGTTCGACCGCGCTCCCCTGCCCGTCTGGCGCCGCGGCCGCGCCACCCTGCTCGGCGACGCCGCCCACGCCATGCTCCCCTTCCTCGGCATGGGCGCCGCCTTGGCCATCGAGGACGGCATGATCCTCGCCCGCGCCATGGAGTCCGAAGCCAGCGTCCAGGCCGGCTTCAACCGCTACGAATGCACAAGGCGCCCCCGCACCGCTTTGGTCCATGCCAAATCCGTGGAACAGGGCCGCCAGGTCCAGGCCCGCGATCCGGACCGCTACGACGCTGCGGCGGCCCCCGCCAGCGACCCCGCCATCTTCGCCTTCGACCCCGTCTCCTCCCCGCTGGCGCAGCCCGCAACATGAGCCCCAGAAGCTGGTATTCTCCCCTGCCACCAGCCCGGACCGCCTCGACAGGGTTCACACAGCCGGTACGGACGTCCACATCATCTACCTCGGAGAGTCCGTCGCCGAGGCGGACAAGCCGCAAGCCCGCGCCGCCGCGCTCGACTCCCTCGCCGCCCCGCAAGAAAGCCGCTGCGTTGCCATCCGCATCAACGCACGCGATACCGCTGCCGGCATCGCAAAAACATCGCCGCCCACCTCCACATCCTAGACCGCCTTCTCGCCCCGACAGCCAAGGACTTTACCGATCGGCGTTACTGCTCTGGCAGATGGATGACGAGGCGGAACAAGCGCGCAACCGGACCAATTCTTAGGTTTGGGCCAAGGGCTACGGGACCGGCCGCCTTGTGGCGTCAAGCAGGCAATATTGCGCGCATGGGTCATTCCTGCCGGATGATGGCGTCAAGCCAAGCGCAGTTGACTGGCGGCGATGGCGCCTGTACGCCGCGCGCGCCCGCAGACAGACGCATTTCGTGCAAGCGCCTGCGCTGATCTTCCGGCATCTCGTAGAGCCTATCATGTCCCCACAGCGTTGGGCCGTCGGACGTTTGATGCGGCGTCCAGGTTTGTGGGTCGATCGTTCGGCCGCCCCACCCATATTCGACGAAGAATCCGGACGGCGTGTTGGCGTAGAAAGAAATCATATGATCGTTGGTATGCCGCCCGAGCGTATAGGCGACCCCATCGGGCATACTCTGAGCCAGATCGTAGCCTTGACCAAGATCGTCAATGCTGCCGACCTCAACCATGAAATGATGAATACTCTTGCGGCCTGACCCGACCATGGCGAAGTTATGGTGCCGACCATTGAGGTGGAAAAAGTAGAGCTTGTAGGGCTCGTGGCCGAAATCGGTCACTTTAAAATCAAGCACATCCCTGTAGAACGGCAGTAACTCCTCGATATTCTCCACATGCAGGACGACATGCCCCATTCCCAGAGCACCGGTCCGAAAACCGGTGATCTTCCGGCCCGGGCGGAAGGAATCTTCGGCGCGCTCTGGCCCCCAAAACAGTTCAATGGGATTGCCGCCCGGATCCGAAAATCCGATCATGGCGGCAACATGTCGCTCGTCGCAAAGTGATGTCGTCGCCTGGCGAACCTCAATGCCGCGTGACACGAGACGGCCGCCGATCGCATCCAGGTCGGCGGCTTGCGCAACCTCGAACCCCATGAAGCCAAGCCCGTCTGGGCGGTCTCCTCGGATGATTAGCCGCTGCTTGCGGTCATCCATCCTGAATGCCCGACGGAATCGGCTGGTATCGACCTGCTGCATGCCGAGAAGATTCACAGCGAAATCCGTCCACTCCTCCGGCTTCGGGCTGTCGATGCCAACATAGCCGAGTGATATGAGGCCCACCGCGCTACTCGTCCGCGACGAAATTGCGCAGGCAGCCCACGCCGGAGATCTCCACTTCCACGACGTCACCTGGTTTCATCCAAAGTGGCGGAGTCCGCTTGGCGCCAACGCCACCGCATGTGCCGGTGACCAAGACGTCCCCCGGCAGGAGCGGCAAAATGGTAGACACATAGGCCAGCAGCGCCGGGATTGGCTGGATCATCAGGTCTGTGGTGGTATGTTGAACCACCGTACCGTTCAGCCTCGTTTCCAGTGTCAAACGCGCCGGATCGGGGATTTCATCGCGCGTGACGAGCCAGGGACCGAAGCCTCCGGTGCTGGCGAAGGTCTTTCCCGCCATGAACTGACTTGTGTGACGCTGCCAATCGCGGATGCTACCGTCATTATAGCAGGCGTAACCGGCGATGTGTTCCAAGGCAGATGCCGCATCGATATGCCGGCCGGGCTTGCCGATCACAACAGCCAGTTCGCCTTCGAAATCCAGTTCTGCGGAGACCCGGGGCCGTATCAGACTTTGCAGATGCCCCGTCTGGCTGGCAGAAAAACGCGAGAAAAGCAGGGGCTTTTCCGTGACTGCACGGCCGGTTTCCTGGATGTGGTCGCGGTAATTCAGTCCCACGCAGATGATTTTGTCCGGGTTGGGAATCACTGGCCGATATACGATATCGGTCAAGGCATAATCCACTGCCGCGCCTCGCGCCGCGGCGGCCGCTTTTTCCAGTCCATCGCCGGCCAGCAGATCGCGCAGGGTCGGCGCATGCGCGCCAAGCCGGCTGCTTAGGCTGACGACGCCCTCACCCTGTACGACGCCGTATTGTTCTGTGTTTTCGACCGCAAAGGAAATCAACCGCATCAACTCACCTCGCTAAAGTCTGCGCCAAAGATACGCCTGACGACGATCGGGGCGATCATCGGGCAATGATCGGTTCGCAGACTGCCATTGGCCTGGACGCCGGACACACTAAACGCCGCGGCGCCCGGTTCGGATCCAATCTTCTGTGCCCGTGACATCAGGCAGCCCGCACCGCATGATTTACGACAGAGTCGCCGAGCGCGCGGCGCAAGATGTCCCCCGCCGCAGATTGTTCAAGCGTCTGTTGCCTCGCAGCCCCGCGCCATGCAATGTGCTGATCTGGCCGTATTAGCAGAGGTTCGCGGCCGTAGATGTCGGCAAGCCACTCGGCGGACAGAGTCACCACCTTCAACGGAACGCTTCTCGCCAGCGCGGCAGCGGCGAATGGCTGACTGTGGCACCCGTTGAAAGAGAGCAAGGTGAACCAGGGACCAAGAAAATCGTGCAGCGGCAGGCCATCTTCCAGCATCACGTTAGGCAACCTCACACCTGGCACGGTGCTGGGCTGATAGGTCCGGGTATCGTCCGGCGCTGCCTTACTGTCATCGGCGCAGATCACCGGGGAAGCACGATACGCATACCCCAGTTCTAGTCCAAAGCTTTCATTTTCCGCGTTGCCGATCCGCCCAATCTCGGCACCCAGCCTGTCCAGCACGTCCTGCGTAGGCGGCTGCGCGCCGTATACCCCTGCCTCCCTATAGAGCGAGGCGATGTGGCGACGCGTGTCGTTGTGCATGCCCGACCCGGCACAGTTTCGCAAACCGACCGGTCGGCGCTCGGCTTCGTAGCTTTCAAGCAGACCAGGGGCGGCGAAGCCATGCAGAACCGCCGCCAGCTTCCAGGCAACGTCACACGCGTCACCGATGCCTGTATTCATGCCGTAGCCGCCGGTGGGGATGTATTGATGCGCGGCATCGCCGGCGATCAGAACCCGTCCCGCGCCGTAGCGATCCGCCACAAGCAGATGCGGCGACCAGCGGTTGGCGACCAGCACCTGATGCTCGACATCCGTGCCGAGGAAGGCTCGCAAAAGGAGCGATGGGTCCACCACCGAGAAGGGCGAGTCGTCCGGGTCCCTGCTATGCAAGGTCCAAAGGTCATGATCGTTCTGTGCGATCAGCGTCCCGAGCGGCGACTGGTAATGCCAGGCGATACCCCACCGTTGCAGCCATTGCCTCGCGCTGGACCGGAAATGCGTCATGAATCGCGGCATGATGCGCGCTTGGCCGCCGAGGCCGATACCGAGCCGTTCCCGCACCACACTCCCGCCGCCGTCACAGCCAACAAGATAGCGGCACCGAACGGTCTGGGTGGAGCCGTCGGCCGCCCGGCGGAGCGTGACCGTGACGCCGTCGTCATCCTGGCTGAGTTCCTCAACCGCGGTCGCGAAACGCACGTCCACGTTGGGAGCGTTATCGATGGCATTCTTGAGAACCGGCTCAAGCTCCACTTGCGAAATGCGCATCGGCGGCTCGACAGGCTGCGATCCATCATTGCGGCGCTTGATGGACGCCCGCGCGTCGATCACGCTCAGATGGCTGAACCGGTGCAGTTCACGTCCTGCCATGGTGGTGACCCATGAGACGTCGAAGCAATGATCCTCCGGCACACCTGCGGCACGCATGGCCGGCACGAGGCCGAGCCGCCTGAACAGCTCCATGCTGCGGGCGTTCGTGATATCCATTTTCGGATGGCGCGTGGTGGCTTCATTGCGTTCAACGAGAATGCAGCGGATACCCCGCCCGGCAAGGTCGCAGGCGAGCGTCATGCCGACCGGGCCGCCACCAGCAATCAAAACCGGCGTCTCGAGCATGTCAGGCCGGCTATCCGTCACGTTCGTCACTCCGGTTGCGATGGTTTAGATTAAGCGCCGGCCTCGATCTTCCAGACATCAAGCGCGCATGATGGCTTTACCCCACTTATTTAATGTGCGTTCTTCATGCCGCCAGGTTTGCGTCGGGCGATCATGCACCACCTCCAACTCGGCGGAGATTTCGATCCAGTTGCCGTCTGGATCGACAATGAAGATGAACAAGTTGTTGCCTGGGCCGTGCCGGCCCGGCCCCCACATCAGCTGCACGTCCAGTTCAGCAAGATGATCGCACCAATCACGGATGGTGTTCCAGTCTCCTGCTTCGTAAGAATGATGATCAATACCCTGCCTGTCCTGGTAGAAGCAGGCCAGGCTGTGATGCTCGTGATTGGATCGCATGAAACACGTCATGGTCGCACCGGCGTCGTTCTTGACCCGGTCCGAAACCGCGAAGCCAAGTTTGCCGGCGTAGAATTCTTCGATCGCGTCCACATCACGCGTCGCCAGCGTCAGATGCTGTATTGGCCCCTTCAGGCCTGGCTTGCGATCAATCGGTTCGGCACTTAGGCCGAACAGGATCGCGTTGTCATCGGGATCATTGACCGAGAACGCTTCGGCGCCGAACAGGCCCGGGCAGGGACTATTTATTTTCAACCCTGCACCGCCGGCACGCTCCCTGATGCTCTCCAGGGCCTCGCGATCACGCACGGCAAACGCCCCGTGGCCGAGCACATTGCGGTGTCCCGGTCCGATCAGAAGCCGCCGACCGGGCCCGCTACACAGAAAATCACCATTCGCCTGGCGGTGAACCTGCATGTTCATCGCCGACCCATAGAAGCGAGCGAGCCGCTCAGGATCAGGGCTGAGAAGCCGGATGTGGTGCAAGTATGCGCCTGACGCCACGGTTGTCAGCATGCAACTCTCCAAGCTCCGTAAAAGGCGTGAGAAGCTGTGTCGTCAGCCCGCGTCACTGAACGGCATGTTTTTTTTGGCCGGCGATCACGCTGACGGCTGCCACCGCGATCAGCCCGGGTATCGCACCGGAGCCGAAAATCTCCTGGGTCGTCCAACCCGCCTGCAGCGCGAGGCCGCCGAGCGCCGGCCCGATGATTGATCCGCATAGACCCACGCCAAGGCACCAACCAAGCGCCGTGCTACGGACGTTGGTCGGGTATAGGTTGGCCGTGTAGGAGGTCAGGCCCGCTTGCGAACCCTGGATCGCCCAGCCGATGACGAAGGCAACAATTGCCGCCAGCGCGTAAGACAAGGGGGCCAAGGCCATGGCCACTGCCAAGCCGATGAAAATGATGAATTCTGCAAGCAGCACGATGGTTGGCCGAAGACCGTTCATCAGCGGCCCCTGTGCCAACGATCCCACGATGCCACCCAGACTGAACAGCGTAATAGCCATCACGCCCGCACTGGCCGGCAGCGATGGCGACTTCAGCAGCACCGGAAGCCAGCTGACGACGAAGTAAAGCATCAGCAGATCCATAACCGTGGCGATCCACAACATAGCCGTCATGGTGGCGCGGCCATGGCGAAACAGTTCGGCGACGGGAACCGATTTGCCGGCATCGGTGCGCGGCGGTTCGAATCTCACACCCTCGCTTGCGGCGGCGGGCCAGATCCGCGCCATAATCGCCCGCACGCGCGTCTCGTTTCCAGGTTTCGAGGCGAGAAACTTGACCGATTCGGGAAGCCGGACGGCCAGCAGCGCGGCAACGGCGATGGGCGCAGCCCCGCCCACGTAAAACATCGAACGCCAGCCCCAAACAGGCAGCAGAGCCGACGCGGTCAATCCGGCGACCATCGCACCGGCCGGAATAGCGGCAGAAATCAGGCAAACCGGAATCCGACTCAGGCGCGCTGGCACATATTCCGTCGCAAGTGCGGCCAGGTTCGGCAGAACCCCGCCGAGACCGAGGCCGGTCAGGAAGCGAACGGCGATCAGCTGGTTTAAGCTATCGATAAAGCCGGTAGCGCCGGCAAGCACGCCGAACAGCAGCGTCGATCCCACGATGATACGTTTGCGCCCCCACCGGTCACCCAGCGGACCCATGATGAGCGCACCAAGCATCAGACCCAGGAAGCTGGCCGAAAACATCGGGCCGAGGGAGCGCACATCGACATGCAGCGTGTCCGCGATGGATGGCGCCAAAAATCCGATCAGCTGAGCGTCGAAGCCGTTGAATATGCCCACCAAACAGCAAAGGGCGACGGCACTTTTTTGCAAATTACCGAGTGGCGCACGATCGATGATATCGTCGATCCGATAGGCCGGCGCCGCTGCCCCGGCGTCATGGCGCCCGCCCGCGGGTGCGACCCGGTCAGACGACCTGGAATTTGGCGCGCTCAAGTCGGGTGAGTCAGGCAAGCGCGAAACTTTCATGGTCATGCCGGATGCGGACGCCGTTAGGTCCGGCGAAATGTGTTGCGAACATCAGGCAACCAATCTGCGCACATTCGGCCAGCACCCGGTGCCGCGTCGCAACGGCCGCATCCGGCATGGCGCAGTAATTGCTGTTCCAGTCCGGCCGGTAGACCTGCAAAGGATGTTGCACGACGTCACCCACGAACAGGGCCGTCTGCCCCCCCGAGTGCGCGCGCAGCATTGCATGTCCTGGTGAATGGCCGGGCGTAGAGACAATGGTCAATCCAGGCGCGAGCTCGCCCTCGCCAGACCACGGCCGCGCCTGACCGGACGCTATGATCGGCGCAATGCTGTCATGATAATGCGCAGGCAGCGATTGTGTCTGCGTGCCCGGCCGCTCGAGAGAGTCAAGCTCAGCTTGTGTGAAGACGTAAGTTGCGTTCGGAAAAGTTGGAACCCAGGCTCCGTCTTTCAACGTGGTGTTCCACCCGACATGATCGACGTGGAGGTGCGTGCAGAAGACGATATCCACAGCCTCCGGCGCCACACCGAGACGCCCGAGTGTTTCGAGGAATGGAGTATTCAAATTGTGGAACGGTGGGTCGTTCGGGCGCTGCTTGTGGTTGCCGCAGCCGGTGTCGACCAGAATTGTATGGTCAGGTGTCCGCAGCACGTATGTCTGAACCGTACCGATGACCCGACCAAGATCGGCGGCGTAGTGGTCTGGCACCAGATCACCCCAGTGCTGCTGTAGGACAGTCTGATCAAAGGATGGAAAAACATCTGCTGGAGCAAACAGCGGCCCTTCGATCTCCGCCACCCGATCCACCGAGATCTCGCCAATCATCCAACGTGCCATGAGCACCCATTCGAAACATCCCAGGCAAGGTGCATCGTTGCAGATGGAGTCACATACCAAAAACTGCTGACCATTGTCGTTTCTCCCCCCGGCGCCGCGTCGTGCACCCTCGTCGCTTTGTTGAGCAAATTTGCACAATAGCCGGAATTCTGTCAAGTTGATCCCGGCGCCGGCCCGCGGCGCGGGAAACGCGCGATCGGGCCGATGGCTCATCATTTACCGGGGTATCGTCCGTGCCAGAGAATGCCGAGCGTGAGAACCCCTGGGACTGGCTGCAACCCCACGACATGCAGCGACTGGGGGAGGACATTGCCGATCCAAAGCAGCGCGCGCGCTGGTGCACCGCCATACTGATCGGCGGCCTGCCCTACCTGTGGCGCTATAAAGCCGCGCCGATCAGGGACCTGGCCTACGGGAAGCTTGACCTCAAGCCGGGGCAGAGCGTTCTCATCCTTGGCGAGAGCGTTGCGTCCTGCGGCTTCGCCAGAGACATCGAATCGCTCGTGGGGCCGCAAGGCAATGTGCACGTCATCGACATTATCGAGCAGGCGCGTGATGCCGTTGTTCAAGGCAAACGAGGCCGAAACGGCAAGCTGGGCACATGGCGATATGACTACACGTCAGAAACGGCGCCAGACCATTACGACCGGATCGCCGTGCTGCAGGCGGTCCAGCATAGCGACGACTGGCGCGAAGCCGGCACGGAGTTGCTGCGGGTCCTCAAGCCCGGCGGCACACTTCTCCTGGCCGAAATCGGATTCAGTCCACAATTGCAGATGGCAGCCGAGCTGGATTTGCATCTTGAGTATTGGCTCGACAAGCTTTTCATGGGAGCCGGTTTTCCGGGGATGGAACTGGCCTATCACAGCCCGGATGAGTTGCGCCATGCCTTTGCAGGCCTGCTTGTAGCGCCGACATCGTTCGTCTGGAGAGGTGCGGAACTGTTCTGGGGCGTCAAACCACTGACAAATGCGCAACAAAAAGCCCCACGGTGAACATGGGCTGCTTTTCTTTCACATTTTTCTTGATAAGCTGTAAAAACGTCTTAAACTCGCTTATTGAAACGTCTGTTTCGTAATTCGGGGAGATGGCGCCTTCTACTGATGAAATGACTTGATGGTGTTCCGGTCATCCGGACTATACACGGGCGCCGGCATCTGGATGCCAGTCTTGCCGGAGCATTTGTTATCGCTACTTTGCCGTTACCCAAACAGCAAAGGGCTAAATGGAGTCGGCTGCATTTAGGAGGCTGAAAGATGCTGAACCTGAAGCAGAACAAAATTCGTCTATCGGGGAACGACATGATCTGGCCAGCACACACAGTAAGTAAGCGGCATCTGTTGCAGATGACGGCAGCGACAGCACTGCTCTGTGCGGGAAGCGGATCAGCTTTTGCTCAGCAAGCCACGATGGAACCGGCAATTGCGGCCCCACCCCAGCACGCCTCTGCTGGCGGGCAGGCGGCTTCCAAGGATCAACTCGAAGAGATCGTTGTTACAGCGCAAAAGCGCAGTGAAACACAACAACATGCGCCGATCGCGGTCACCACGCTCAGCAGCAAGACGCTCGCCAATGCCGGAGTGACGGAGCTAACCAAGATTACTGAAGCCGTGCCCGGAGTTGGGATTGACACCTCACTTGGTGAACCGGTCATCTACCTTCGCGGCGTGGGGCCACAGGTGGCCTTCCCCAATTACGGCGTAACTGTTCCGTTTCTGCAAGATGGTTTGGACGTGCAGCTGGAAACGCTGCCCGCGGGTCTATTTGACGTTTCTCAAATTGAGGTCCTGCGCGGACCGCAAGGCACGTTGTATGGGCGAGACGCGATTGGGGGTGTGGTCAACGTGACAACGCAGAAGCCAAATTTTACGTCGCCGACTGGGTCCGTCGAGCTTGAAGGCGGCAGCTATGGTGAATTCCGTGCGTTTGGTATGTTCAACATCCCACTCAGTAACACCCTGGCTATACGTGGCTCGTTCCAGCATGAGCAACATGACGGCTACCTCACGAATAACTCCGGCTATGTCGATAATGACGCCGGCAGGATCGAGGCACGGTACAAGCCGGATGATCATTTTGATGCAACGGTCACCGCATCGTTTTCCCGACAGGACAGCAATACGCAAAATTGGGTGGTTCGCGAGTGCGGCGTTCCGCTGCCTGCCCCCTTGAAGGAGTCACCGAAGTGCGGCTCCACGCCGCATCAATACGGCCTGATCAATTCGAACAACCCTTGGTACGATCCGCAGCAATCAGCCGGTCATCCGCTCGACGAAAATGGCTATGCTATCTCCACGAACATGAACTACCGGTTCGATAACGGGATGAACCTGACGTTCCTTTCGCAATATGCGCGCTCCGCACTTTCCGAGGTAAGCCTTGTTGGCCCAAATACGGTTGGGAGCCAGCAACAGGACAAATCCGTTTCCGAGGAATTGCGACTATCCGATGACGTGGGTAAGGGACAGGGCGAGGTCAAATGGCTCGTTGGTCTCTATCACTTTGAATCTGACACCCCCTATTTCGCCCAGGTTTTTCCCGCCACCAGCCAGCCGGACTATTTTCCCGTTGTCCCAACAGGCACGCAATTTTTTCCCGGAATTCCAAATACCTACGTCAAGGTTCAGGAGCCAACAATCGAGCAGACGTCTTATGCGAGCTTTGGACAGGCGACCTACTCGATCCTGGACCACCTCCGTGCGACAGGCGGATTGCGCTATTCTTGGGACCGCGAGCGCGGCCAGGCCGGCGATGCGCCGGTGGGTCCAATTTTTCCGGCCTATCATGAGTTCTCCCACAATGAGCAAAGCCGCGAGATCACCTTCAAAGTGGGTCTCGACATGGATA
>CAZZYR010000012.1:0-14838 GCA_964658235.1 uncultured Acetobacteraceae bacterium
GGCGGCGCCGCATCCGATGGCCGCGCCGCATCCGGCAGCCGCGCCACATCCGGGCGGCGGCGGTGAACACCCGCATCACTAATACGCCCAGTACGAGTGGGGCCGGGTAACCGGCCCCCCTTTTTTTGTTCAAGCGACTTCTATCAGCGCCCGGAACAGCTTGATTTGGCCGGCACTTGTCTCGTCCCAGCCAAAACGCTCGGCATGGCCCCGCGTCGCTGCGCGGGGGATGGGAGCTTCCTCCCAAACCCGAACTGACCCCGCGATGGCCTCCGCCGTGTTTTCGATTGTAACAAAACCGGCCTCCGGCGCGCTGACAACCTCCGTATTCCCCGGGATAGGACTGGCCACCACGGCGGTGCCACAGGCCATCGACTCGAGCAGCACATTGGCCCAGCCTTCCCGGGAGGATGCCAGCACGGACAGGTCCGCCGCGCTGTACAAGTTTGGCAATTCGGCGTGCGGCACGCTGCCAAGCAGTCGGACGCGGGCGGAGAGACCCAGCCGCTCCGCAAGCCCTGTCAAACGCGCACGCTCCGGGCCCTCGCCGGCAATCAGCAGTGTCCAGCCGGGCAGCAGCGCCAACGCACCGATCGTCCTGTCATGCCCTTTGCGCGGGATCAGCGCCCCCACGGACACCAGCACGCGGCCTGACACACCCAGTGCCGCCCGTGCTGCATCCCGCGGCATCGGGCGGAACAAGCCCAGATCGACTCCGTTGCGCAGCACCGTGATCCGCCGCGCATCTACGCCCAGCCCCACAAGCGCGTCGCGCAGACCTGCACTCACCGTGATCACCGCGGCCGCCTCGCCGGCCGCGCGCAGGATCATCCGGCGCGGCGCGGCGTAATCCGGAAATTGTGTCACATCGGACCCTCGCGCGGTGATCACCACGGGCAGCCCGAAGCGCCGGCCCAACCATGTGGCCGCTACGCCGTCAGGATAAAAATAATGCGCGTCGATCGCGTCAAATCGTGCGCCCTGTGCCACCAGATTTGCCAGGCAGCGCGCCGCGGACTGGAAGAGCAGCCCAGGCGCCACCCGCATGCCGATGCGCGGGATCGGCGTCCAGCCAGGATGCAGAACGCGCAATCCGTGCCGCATCTCCTCGGTGGATCGGGCCCAGGCGATCGGCGCGATCACGGTTGCACTGACCTCTCCGGTCGCCACAACATGGCGCAACCGGTTTTCCACGAACACCCCATGATTTGGTTGGGCGGCGGACGGGTATAAAGTCGAGAATACCAGTAGTCTCACCCGCGGCGCTCAGCTGACGGAGTAAGGAAGCAAGACGTTCTTTCTTGAAGAAAAGAACCAAAAGACTTTTGCGAATTGCTTGGCAGCCAAGCGGCCAGGGCCATCATGTTGGGTTTTCTGGCGTCTTTATCCATGCAGCGAATTCAACAGGGCCTGCGCATCGGCGCGATCTGGGAAGTCGGCTTTGGAATCGAGCGCGGCCTTGAGCTGCGCCTTGGCTTCATCGGGCTTGCCGGCGGCATTAAGTGTCCACCCGTAATGGTACGCGGCTGAGGCCTGCGCGGCGCCTGACTGGTTGCGTGTTGCCTGCGGCAAGATCGTCAACGCCAGCGCGACTTCGCCTTGACGTGCTAAAATCCAGCCGAGCGTGTCCGCCACCTCGGGCGTTGGCGACTGAAAATACGCGCGCTGGGCCAATGTCCTGGCGCCGGCTTGATCGCCCTGTTGCTGCTTGATCCAGGCAAGGTTGTTGAGCGCGGTGACATCCGTCCGCCGCACTGCCAGCAGGGCGTCCAGATGCGCCGCCGCGTCAGCCAGGCGATTGGCCTTGATGTCCAGATTGCTCAATGCGGCCTGCGCGCCGATGTCATCCGGATGTGCCGCCACCCAGGCCGCCAGCATCGCAATCGCCTGATCCTGGGAGCCTGCGGCAGCCAATGCGCCCGCTGCTTTCACCGCCAGGTCGCCGGTGGGCGCCAGCTTGTAGGCAGCCAGAAAAGCCGCGCTGGCATGGCGCGCGTCGCCAGCGGTCATCCAGGCGTCACCGGCCAGTGCATCGGCAGCCGGCCGGTTTTGCGGATCGGCACGCAACGTGGCAGCCTGCGCAACCGCCGCCTGGACGCCGTGCTGCTTCAGTTCCACACCGACCAGCCCGCCCAGCAGCGCGGCGTTTCCCGGCGATTGCTCCAGCCCCTCGCGCAGCACTGTTCGCGCACCGTCGTAATCCTTTCTGCTCACCAGAAGTCCGGCGAGTTCGCCGCGCGTGCGTAAGTCACCCGGCATCTGGCGGAGCACATCGCGAAAGGCCGCTTCGGCCTGGTCGGGTTTGCCGTCCAGGACCAGCGCGCGCGCGCGCAGCACGTCTAGAAGCGGGCTGGATAGCGTGCTGGACCGGTCGAGCAGGGCCACGGCACGCGCGGTCTGATGCGCCCGGACATAGGCGCCAGCCAGCGAGGCGGTGATGCCGATCGAATTCGGCGCGGCCGTGTGCGCCGCCTCCGCCGCAGCCACGGCCTGGTCAACATGGCCGGATGACATCAGGGAAGGCAGAAGCACGTCCAGCACCGCTTCGTCATCGGGATGCCGTTTGAGCTGGCCAACCAGCATCTCCTGCGCCGCGGACTCGTCGCCGCGCAGGCCATAGATACGTGCAAGATTCAGTTTCGCCGCGCGGCTGTCCGGGAAACGCTTCAGAACGTCACGGAGCTGTGCCTCCGCGGCTGGCATGTCCAGCGCCGCGATATGCACCTGAGCGGCGAGCACACCCACTTCCTCGGCATCTCCAAGCGCCTGCCTCAGGCGCTCCACATCCGCGGTCGCCGCCGGGATGTCGCCGCGCGCCAGGGCGGCCTGCACCACCGCCTCGCCGGCCAGGCGTTGCTTGGGTGAGAGCGCCAGCGATTGCTCGAGTTGGGCCTCGGCGTCCTTGGTCTGCCCGAGATCCAGCTCCGCCGCGGCCAGTCGGTTGAGGATCTGCACGTCGGTCGGTGCAAGCCTGGCAGCCTCTGAAAAGCTGGTTCGCGCCGCTTTGATGTCGCCCGCCATCGCCTGGGCCCGGCCCTGCAGGTCCAGCGTGTCAGCGTCCGGGTGGGCGGCCAGAACGCCATTTTTGAGCAAGGTCAAAGCGCGATCCGGATGCTGAAGCGCTAGATCAATGAATGCCATCAGCTTGAGGCCGCCGGGATCGTCCGGCGATTTGGTCAGAAATTTGGTTGCGGCCTCCTCGGCTTGTGCCGGCTGCCCCATGCCAAGCTTCGTCACTGCCAGGAAATAAAAGCCGCGGGGGAGTGCGCTCACCAGCGTGCTGATGGTGGTGAGCGCGGCATCCGCGGCCGGATAATCCCCTGCCTGGATCGCCAGCATCGCACTCAGATAGTTCGCGCCTGCATTTTTCGGCGTCCCATGCAGAACCTTCTGGACGGAGGCGCGGGCGGCCGCGGTCTGGTTCAGCGCGGCCAGCGCGCGCGCTTCCATCATGCGGGCGTCGAGCCGGCCAGGGCTGACCGCCAACACCTGCGTGGCGCCAGCCAGCGCCGCCTTGGCGTCATTATGGCGGAAGGCGATCTCGGCATTCAGCAACACGGCGTCCGGCTGACCAGGTTCGGCGGCCAGCACCTTCGCGATGCGGACGGCCGCACCATCCAGATCATTGCGCGCCACTGCGATGCGCGCGGCTGTCAGAAGCGTCTCGCGTTGCGCCGGCGCAGCTGCCTCGGCCAGCGCGATTGTCCTCGCAGCGCCGTTGATATCGCCAAGTGCCAATTGAGCAGCGGCGCGGATCGTCAGAGTGTCCGCCTGGCCGCCCTGCGGCGCCTGCTCCGGCACGAAATCCTGCAGGACAGCATCAAAATGGTGTTGCCCCAGATAGGCTTGGCCGAGCGGCAGGATGATGGCGCGCCGGTCATAGCCACGGTCGCGGGCGCGGCGCAGCTCAAGTTCGGCCGCCTCGGGGCGGCCAACAGCCAGGTCCACGCAGCCGAGCAGGAAGGTGACCTCCGGATTGTTCGGCTGCTGGCGGAGAGCTTTGCGCAAATAGAGTTCGGCGCCCCGCATGTCCGCCTGCGCCATGCGGTGCTTGGCCGCTGTCACCGGATCCCCGGTCAGCAGCGTCAGCCACGCTGCACCAAGGGCCGCGGCGACCAGCACGGGAAGACCGATGACGAACGCCTTGCGCATGGGATGCCTTCGCGGGATTGGGGAACACGGCTAGACCATCTACGCCATCGGGCCGGAACGTTGAACCACTGGCCGCTTACGGTTTGTCCGTTGCGCCGCGTGGCGCGCAACCCTAATCCGGGATGCGTTGCAACGACCCCACACCGCATCGCTGCTCGCTTTGCGGGCCGATATCAGTGCTTGCCCGACCGATGCTAGTATTTTAGATACTTTTGACGATTAACTGCCGCACGGCGCGCCGCTTCCAGGTGGGAGTGATGGCTAGCATCACGGCTGAAGGCGTATAGCCCAGTGGCAGAGCAGTGCTTCGATCAGGCTGAAGGCAGGGGCCGCTTCCTACATCGCCCTTTTCGTCTCCGCCGGTGGCTGCGCACGTGGATGGTCGCGTTGTTGACCCTGCAAATGGCGGGGGCGGCGGTGCTGGCTGCTCCGCCCCCCGCCTCGTCTGCCGCTGCTTCCCCCGCGCCCGCCCCGGTGCCGGGCAAAACGGACGCCAACGGACAGTATGTGATCGGGCCTGGCGACGTGCTGTCGATCTTCGTCTATGAGGCGCCGCCGCTCTCCGTCAACGAATTGCCGGTCCGCCCTGATGGCCGGATCTCCGTGCCGCTGGTGCCGGACGTGATGGCTGCCGGCAAGACGCCGTCCGAACTTGGCGCCGACATCTCCGAGAAGCTGAAGAAGTTCGTCAACAATCCCAACGTCACCGTCATGGTGCGTAACTTTCAGGGGCCGGCCGACCGTCTGATCCGGGTGATTGGCGAAGCGACTGACCCGCAGGCGATTCCGTTCCGGGAAAACATGAGCCTGCTTGATGTAATGATCGCCACCAAGGGCCTGACGAAGTTTGCAGCCGGCAACCGCGCGGTGATCGTGCGCCGGGACGGGGCCACTGAAAAACGCATCAAGGTGCGGTTGTCCGATCTGATCAAGGACGGCGACACGAGCCAGAACGTGATGATGCAGCCGGGTGACACCCTGATCATTCCGCAAAGTTTCTTCTAGGTGGGCGCGGTGCCTCCCGCGCAGGTTGTTTTGAGTTCGGTTTTCTTTCTCGGCTATAAGGTAAGTGCCGGCCGCGCCGGTTTATAACATCATGTGCCGGCGCCGCCGGCTCATCACGCAGGAGCCGGCACAGCCGGTTGGGGACGCAAGAAGGCAGACCATGGAATCGCTGCAAGATATGGTCAGCCGCTACGGTGCGCTCGCGTGGCGCAAGCGCTGGTGGGGCGTGATCGCCGCCTGGACGCTGTGCATCGTCGGCTGGATCGGCGTGGCACTGATGCCCAATCAGTATGAGGCGAGCGCGCGGGTTTATATAGACGCCGACGCTGTCCTGACACCACTGCTGCGCGGCCTGGCCGCGGACAGCGCCATGTCGGACCAGATCGACCTCCTGCAGCATATGCTGCTGTCCAGGCCGAATCTGGAGAAGATCATCGCCAAGACCGATCTTCAACTGGATACCAGGACGGCCACCGACCTTGAACAGATGGTTACCAGGCTGGGTACCACCATCAAGGTCAACGCGCAGACCCGCAATATCTTCTCGATCGCGTTCCGTAATCCGGATCGCCAGTTGGCCTATGACGTGGTGCAGGCGGTTCTCGCCAGCTACATCGAGAACCGGGCAGGCGACAACCGCGACGACATGGAGAAGGCCAGCCAGTTCCTGGACGAGCAGATCGCCAGTTACGAGAAGCAGCTGCGCGAGGCGGAGAAGGCGCGCGCCCAGTTCCGCACTCAATACGTGGACCTGCTGCCGGGGGACGGCGGCGTAAACCGGCTGGAGCAGGCCCGCACCCAGGTAACGACGCTGACCGGCCAGCTTGCGGACGCAAAATCCCGCCGCATCTTGCTCGCACGCGAACTCAACAGCACGCCCGCTTTGGTTGTGACCGAACAGGGCGCCGGTGGCTATGACGCGCATGGCGCGCTGCGGGCCGCCGAGCAGAAGCTGCGCGACCTGCAGCAGATTTATACAGATGCTTATCCCGAGGTGCTGTCGCAGAAGCGCGTTGTGGACGCCTTGCGCAAAGGGGATGGCGCATCCCCCTCTGGCGGCGGCGGCGGCGGCAAATCTGCGCCTAATCCGGTCTATGAGCAGCTCAAGCTGCGGCTGGTGGAAACGGACGGGTTGATCGACAGTCTCCAACGCCAGATCGACGACGCGTTGCATGAGCGGGACCGGTTGAACACCATCGCGCATGGCGCGCCGAACCTGGAGGCGCGCTACCTCAACTTGAACCGCGACTACGATGTGTTGCGCAAGAACTATGATGAGTTGCTGGCGCGGCGGGAAGGCATGCGGATTGCCACTGCCGCGCAGGTGCGCTCCAGCAACGTGAAGATGGTCATCATTGATCCGCCGCAGGTGCCGATCCGCCCGGTGGCGCCGGCCCGAATCCTGCTGTCCATCGGCGTGCTCGTGGCGGGCCTGGCGCTTGGAATCGGCGTGATCGGCGCCATGCTGACGGTGGATCAATCCTTCCATACTATCGTTGAACTGCGCGCGATGGGCCGTCCGGTGATCGGCGCCATCTCCCTTGCGGTCTTGCCGCCGACCATGGCCATGCGCCTTAGAAACGCTGCCTTGTTTGGCTCATCCATCGGCTTGCTGGTGGTGGCCCTTGGCGGCGTGCTGCTGCATTACTCGCAGGCCGGCTGATGGACCTGCATGCCCCGCAGAGCTTCAACGCGCCGCCGCCGCGCTCTTTGGCGGATATGGCGCGCGCCGGCCTGATCATGGAAACCGAGGGCCGCACCCGCCTGGGCGACGAGTTTCGCATTGCCGCGGCCCGTCTGCACACCGTGGTCAAGGGCTCGATCGCGGCCGGCGAGCGTTGCGGCAACATGGTCCTTGTCACCAGCACCCGCCCGGCGGAGGGCAAGAGCTTCGCGGCACTGAACATGGCCGCCTCGCTGGCCCGCACCGGATCGCGCTCCGTGCTGCTGGTGGATGCCGACTTCAAGGTGCGCTGCCTGTCCGAGCTGATCGGTCTGGCCGGCGCGCCCGGGTTGCTGGACCTGGCCGCTGATGACCGGATCCAGCCCGAGAGCATGGTGGTCGCCACCCCGGTGCCCGGCCTGTTCATCCTGCCGCTGGGCGACGTCAATGCCGGCAATGAGCCGGGCGAGCGCAGCCAGCCACTGCCCTCGGCCGCCGAGCAGCTCTCCCGCCGTTTTGCCAGTTCGACCGTGGTGATCGATACCGGCCCGCTGCTGGCCACCAGCGACCCGAGCGTGCTGGCGCCGACAGCCAGCCAGATCATGATGGTGGTGGAAGCCGGCCGCACCCAGCGCGGCGAGCTTGAAGCGGCGTTGGAGATGATCAAAGCCTGCCCCAAGGTGGTGCTGCTGCTGAACAAGCAGGCCGGGCGCAACCGATCTTCCTTCGGTGCCTACAGCTACACCGGCGAATATTACGCTAAGCCAAACACGCCACCGCCGCCGCGGCCCGACTAGATGCGTCTCCGGAAAGAGAATACATTGGCAATCATGACAAAGCGACGCGCCCGCCATTTTCTTCTGGCTTCTGCGGCGACGTCGGTTGTGATGGCGGCCGTACCAGCGCTTGCGCAGGAAACGTCACAAGGCACGTCCGCCGCTGCATCGCTAGGCGCGTCCAGCGATGCTGCCGGGGCACCGGGAGCGGTCACGCTTGGTCCCGCGGCGCCGACCCTGCCGCCCAATGAAGACACCGGCCTGCCGCGCGCCGGAATCGACCCGAATATCGCCGACCTGCGCGACCACCTGCTCAACACCTACGGCCAGGCGCCTGCCAGTCCCACCGGCCCGGCCCCGCCGAATTTGCAAATCCTGCCGCAGATCGGCCTGGCGGAGGAATGGACCAGCAACGCGGGGGCATTGGCCGGCGGCGGTGCCGGCGGTTTCGGCAACAGCGTGGGCAGCGACTTCGTCACGTTCATCCAGCCGGCAATCACCATCATCGATACGTCGCAGCGGCTTGAAGTGAATCTCACCTACCAGCCGGTTGGCGAAATCTATGCCCAGCACTCCGGGTTCTCGCAGTTTGAAGAAGAGGGCAGCGGCGACATCCTGGCGACCATCCTGCCCGGCTGGCTTTATCTTGACCTGCGCGGCTCTATCAGCCAGCAATCCGTCTTTGGCGGCTCAGGACCGGCCAGCACGGTCACCCTCTCTCCGAACGAGCGGGAAACCGTCAGCAGCGTATCCATCTCGCCCTATGTGACGCACACCTTCGGCGGCACTGGCACGCTCCAGGCTGGCGTGGGCTACAGCTATAGCGCCACGGACGCGCCGAATTACGGCAACGTCACCGTGCCAACCAACCAGGGGAACATCCAGCTCAACCAGTATCTGCGGGAAAGCGGGCTCTACGGCAGTTCCTCGCTTGGCACCGAGCGTGCGTTCGCCAGTTTCACCACCGGCGAGAATTACGGCCGCCTGCGGGACCGGCTGGGCGTGGATGCCAGCTTCTACACTGGCAATGGTGCCGCCGGCGGCGGCCGCCGCGTGTTGGTGACGGATGACGCCAGCTACGCCATCAATCGCTGGCTGACCGTGCTGGCGCAGATCGGCTATGAGAGCCTCGACTACCCCAACGCTGGCTACCGCTATTCCGGCCCCATTGGATACGGCGGCGTCCAACTGACCCCCACACGCGGCACGTCGCTAACCCTCGAATACCGCTATGTGGACGGCTTCGGCTCCATTTTCGCCCAGGGCTCCTGGCAGGCCACCCCCCGCCTGCGGGTCTATGGCGGCTATTCAGAAGGCATCGCCACTTTCGATCAGGATCTCCAAAACTCCCTGCTGGACACCGCGGATGAGAACGTGACCGGCGTGGCCGCTTCCGGCCTGATCGCGGCGCCGCTGCTGGCCGGCAGCAACTTCTTCGGCGCCAACCAGAACCTGTCCAAGCTCAAGCGCGCGAACATCGCGGCGACTTGGCTCGGCAACTGGGACGTGGTGACCCTGGCGGCGGATTACGAAACCACCACCCCGGTGGGCCGCAGCCTGTTTGGCTTCGTGCCCGCCAGCACGGAAGGCGAATTCATCAGCGTCAGTGAGCGGCATGAACTGTCGGAGACCCTGGCGCTGACCGGTTTCATCCAATACGGCCGCAGCCGCAGCGGGCTGCTCTACTCCGGCACCGCGGACAGCATCAGCGTCTCCGCCGGGATCGAGAAATCCTTCAACCGCGGCCTCAGCGCCTATGCCCGGTTCGGCGGCAGTTACTATCTCAGCGGCAACACGTTCGGCGCCTTTGGCCAGAGCGGCAACGTGTCCAGCGTTATTGTCGGCGGCCTGAAGCGGTTCTGATCGACGGTGGATGACGCCGCTCCCGCGCTTCGGCCATCCCGCAACCCGGGTTCGCCGCGCCGGAATGCAATGACGGTGGATGTGGAGGACTGGTTTCAGGTCCAGGCCTTCGCCGGCACCATCCCGCGCGCGGACTGGGACACGCTGGAGCGCCGGGTGGAAGCCAACACGGACCGCTTCCTGCAGATGTTCGCCGATGCCGCCGTGCAGGCCACCTTCTTCACGCTGGGCTGGGTGGCGGACCGGCATCCCGCCTTGGTCCGCCGCATCGTAGCCGCCGGCCACGAACTGGCCAGCCACGGCTACGCACACCGCCTTGCACACGAACAGACGCCTGACGACTTTCGCGAGGATGTCGGACGCGCCCGGCGTCTTCTGGAGGACGTTGGCGGCGTGCCAGTCGTCGGATATCGCGCGCCCACTTTCTCCATCAATACCCGCAATCCCTGGGCCTTCGATGTGCTGGCCGATGAAGGCCACGCCTACAGCTCCAGCATCTACCCAATTCGCCACGATCTCTACGGTATGCCGGATGCACCACGCGGCCCGCATCGCGTGGCCGGTGGCCGCCTGTTGGAAATCCCGATGACCACCGTGCAGGTGGGTGGCCGCAATCTTCCATGTGCGGGTGGCGGCTATTTCCGGCTGTTGCCGTATCCGGTGTTCCGCTTCGCGCTCCGCTGCGCGAATGCGGAGCAATCCGGGATCTTCTACACGCATCCTTGGGAAATCGACCCGGGTCAACCGCGCAACAATGCGGCGCCGCGCATGTCGCGGTTCCGGCACTACGTGAATATCGGGCGGACGGCGGAGCGGATCGAGCGGTTGTTGCAGGATTTTGAGTGGGGCCGGGTGGACGAGGTGTTCAAGCATGTTCTTTTTTGAAAAAAAGAACCAAAAAACTTTTGTCAGTGCTGTCGCGGACTCAATAAACAAAAGTTTTTTGCTTCTTTTTTTCAAAAAAGAAGGCCTTCCTTCATGCTAACCATCAGACCCCTCGGTCCTGACGTTAAAGCCTGGGACGACTTCGTCAATTCCCGACCGGACGCAACTTTTTTCCACCTGGCCGCCTGGCGTGACGTCATTCAGCGCGCCTTCGCGCACCGTGCGTACTATCTGGTTGCCGAGCAGGATGGCGCCATTGTCGGCGTGCTCCCATTGGTGCAGGTGAAAACTCGCCTGTTCGGTCACATGCTGATCAGCAATCCGTTCTGCGTCTATGGCGGCCCGCTCGCTGCCACGGCGGAAGCCGCCCGCGCGCTGGCTGACCATGCGGCGGCACTGCGCGCCAGCCTTGGTGCAACTGCGTGCGAATTCCGATTTCTGCAGGCGCCGCCCGAGGACTGGCTCAATGCGGCCTGGCAGCCACGCGACGCGCTCTATGTCACGTTCCGCCGCGCCATTACGGGCGACGATGACGCCAATCTGAAATCCATTCCCCGCAAGCAGCGTGCCGTGGTGCGCAAGGGCATCGAGCGCGGCTTGGCCGTGCGCGCTGACCGTGATGTGGATGCGCTGCACGCGATTTATGCCCAGAGCGTGCGCAATCTCGGCACGCCGGTTTTCGCAAGGCGTTACTTTCGCATCCTTGCTGAGACGTTTGCGAATGCAATGGACGTGGTGAGCGTGGCGGATAGCGGCCAGGATGTCGCGTCCGTGCTCAACTTCTATTGGCGGGACGAAGTGATTCCCTATTACGGCGGGGGGACATTCGCCGCGCGTGCCTGCTTTGCCAACGATGTGATGTATTGGGAGGTGATGCGACGCGGCGCCGCCCGTGGCTGCCGCCTGTTCGATTTTGGCCGCAGCAAGGAAGGTACAGGCGCCTTCGCCTTCAAGAAGAATTGGGGCTTTGTTCCGCAAGCCCTGCCATACCGATTCCTGCTTGCGCCGGGCCAGACGATCCCCGAGGTCAATCCGCTGAACCCGAAATACCGTTTGATGATCGCGGCCTGGAAGCGCTTGCCGCTGCCGGTGGCCAATGCCATCGGCCCGTTTCTTGTGCGCGGTGTCGGGTGATGCCAGCCGCCGCGCGGCCGGCCTGGATCATTGCAGGTGCTGGGCTGGTGTTGCTGTCCCTGGCCTTCACCCCAGAGATTGGCGCGGCCGTCCGAGTGTGGAACCAGTCGACGGCTTACGGACATTGCTGGCTTGTTCTGCCGATTGTCGGCTGGCTGCTGTGGGAACGCCGTGCAGTGGTGGCAGCGGGCGTGCCAATGCCAACTGCATGGCCGGCGCTGGCAGCCATCCCCGTTGGACTGGTGTGGGTGGCGGCGGACTGGCTTGGTATTATGGAGGGGCGGCAACTAGCCCTGATTGCCTTCGCTGAGCTTTTGCTGATGTCAGCACTCGGCTGGCGTTTGTGGTGGGCGCTTTCGCCGGCGTTTCTCTACCTTCTATTCCTAGTGCCGTTCGGTGCCTTCCTGACGCCGGCATTGCAGCATTTCACCACCAACTTCATCCTCTCAGGCTTGCGCGTGCTGGATATCCCGTTCGATTCGGACGCCTTCCAGATAACCATTCCCGAAGGCACGTTCTACGTTGCAGAGGCCTGCGCCGGCTTGCGCTTCCTGATTGCCTCAGTGGCTTTCGGCGTTCTTTACGCGGTCACCATCTTTCGGTCTCCCTGGCGCCGCGTTGGGTTCATCGCGGTGTCTTGCGTGGTCCCGGTCGTAGCCAATGGTTTCCGCGGCTTGGGTATTGTTGTTCTGGGTCACGTGCTGGGGAGCGCGGAAGCTGGTGCGGCGGATCACCTGATCTATGGATGGGTGTTCTTTTCCATCGTGATCGTGATGCTGGCGCTGGCCGGATTGCCGTTCCGGGAAGATGTCGCGGCGCAGGCCGCCTTGCCGCCTGCGGCGGAAGCTTCATGGCGGCCTTATGACGCTCTCTCCAGTGCCGCGGTTCTACTTCTCGCGTGTGCTTGGCCAATTGCTCTCGGCTGGATCGATCGTCCCGGATTGGCGAAGTTTGCGGTTGCTGCGCCCAAATTCGGCATTCCCCCCCACTGCCAAGCGGGAGATCTCTTCAAGCAGGGCGCCGTCAGCCATCAGTCGTTTTCGTGTGGCGACATGATCTTTCAGATTGCGGTCACAACCTTGCCGCCGGGAACGAATCCGGCCCGCATCATCGCCACGGGTCGCGACACCGCTGCCTCCAGCATGACCGGTGAAATCGACAGTCAGACGTGGTTGACGCCGTCCGGCGCCGCTTGGGTCATTTTGCGTGCGCATGATCCGGAACGGGAGGCAGCTTACACCACGATCGTCGATGGCCGGCATCTTGCGGGCGGGTTGCGGGATAGGGTCTGGCTTGTCCGCGCGATGATTCAATCTTCCCATCCATCGTCTGAAAGTTTGGCGGTAACAGTGCTGAGGTATGGCCATGATACAGACACCCAGCTCCGGGAGTTCTTGACGGCGTTAAAGTGATTGACCGGCGCAGCGGACTGAGGGCCTGGATACAATCATCTGTGGGCCACCCGGCGCGCCATTCCCGCCAGCTCCGCCACAACGCGTCCTGCCGACCAGGGCGCATGAAGCTCCGCCCAATGCAGCATCTGGCCGCCAGGCGCCAAGGTCAGCTTGTATCTTTCCGCGCCGGCCAGCAGGTCGTACGCACACGCGCCGGCCGCCGCGTAATGCTCGATCGCCAGCGCATGGCTGACCAATCCCGGCTTTTCACGCGCATCAGCCGAATAAACAAAGCCGCTTTGATAGCTGGACACCCGCTTGTCCTGAATGAACGTATACAGCGTGCCGATATGACGGCCGCCTGCGCTGACGCGCAGCAGATCCACCTCGCCTCCCGGCCAGGAATGCGCCACGAGCTCGCGGTGGAATGCCACCATGTGCGGTTCGGCAAACGCCCCGGGCCGCCCCCGCGCGCGCCACGCCGCCTGATGCACGCGCACCATCTCGTCGAAAAAATCGCCTGCCTGCGCCGCTGTCTCCGCACGGCGCAGGTGCAGCCCCAGGCCATACAGGCGCATTGACCGCCTGATTTGCGCCCGCGCATTGCCGCTCAGCGTCTGCAGATACGGGGCTTTGAGGCTGTCCAGTGCCACGCAGGGCGCCAGCCGGCTTTGCCGCACGCGCACCCACCCTGCCGCCCGCGCCGCTTCCAGGGTCACGTCATCGATCCCGGACAGGACCAGCCGCCCGCGGCCGCGGGCTAGGCGCAGCGCGGCGGGCAGCGTTGCGCCAGCCTCCGGCACGTGCAGCAAGCCGTTATGTTCCATGAACACGCTGTCCTGTGCGGCAACGCCCGTCTCGTTCAGGAAAGCCAACCGGCCGGCGCCGCCCAGCAGGGCCAGTGCTATATCAGCCCCATCCTGCGTCACCGCCAGCAGCCGCGCGTTGCCGAAGCGCTCCGCCGCAAGGCAGCCCAGGAAGGTCCAGCTTCGGAAAAAGCCGGCACCTTCCTGCCACCCGGCCGCATGCTGTTCCAGCGCGCGCCACCGCCGCGCCAGGTCGTTCAGGTCGCCGGCCGGTTGGAGGGTGATGCGGTGCACGGGCCGGCAATGTAACGCCGCTGCCGCCGGCTGTCTCGCTTGGCGGCCTTTCGCACCGCCGCATGATCGGGCAATGGACTGGGCAATGTCCCTTGCCGATCTCACGGCCGTGCTGCTGGTGCCGCCGTTGAACTGCCTGGTTGCGGCCTGTGCCGGCGCCGCGCTGCACCGTCGGCGCGGCGGCAGGCTCCTGATGGCCGCCGGCCTCACCGGATTATTGCTGCTCTCACTTCCATTTGTGTCCGGCACTCTCACTGCCCTGCTTGAACGCGGATTGCCGGCATCGCCAGACCCGGCCCAGCCGCCCGCCGCAATCGTTATCCTCAGCGGCGACCAGACCGAGATTGCGACGCCTGACGGTGCCGCGTGGAGCGTCGGCCGGCTAACTCTGGAGCGCGAGCGCACTGGGGCGGCGCTCGCGCGCCGCACGCAACTCCCTGTGCTGCTGTCAGGTGGCCGGATACGCGCCGGCGCACCCACTTTGGCCGCCCTGATGGCCGCCAGCCTGCGTGACGATTTCGGCGTGGCGCCGCGCTGGTTGGAGGATAAGTCGATCGATACCTGGCAAAACGCAGCGGACACCGCCGTCATCCTGCGGGCGGCGGGCATTTCCCGCGTTTATCTTGTGACCCATGCCTGGCACATGCGGCGCGCGCTGATTGCCTTCCGTGCGGCTGGTTTGGACGCTGTGCCGTCCCCCGCCATGCCGGATATCGCGCCACGGGTGGTGTGGCGTAACTTCTTGCCGCATGTCTCCGCTTGGCAGGAGAGTTACTGGGCGCTGCACGAGTGGATTGGGTGTGCGTGGTATGGCTGGGAAGCGCGGACGTGAGGGAGGAAGGGAAGGCCTTCTTTTTTGAAAAAAA
>CAZZYR010000013.1:0-14127 GCA_964658235.1 uncultured Acetobacteraceae bacterium
TGGGTCGTAGTCGTAGCCCTCGCCGTTTTCGAAGGCGCCGCCGTGGATCCACACCATCACCGGCAGGTGGGAGGACGGCGTGGCGGAGGCCGGCGCATAGACGTTCAGCGTCAGGCAATCCTCGTCCGTGCTGCTATGGCCAAAGGAATTGCCTGATTGCGGGCAGGACGAGCCGAATTGCGTCGCCTGGAACGTGCCGGCGAACGCCGCCGGCGGCTGCGGCGGGTAGAACCGCAATGGCCCAACCGGTGGCGCCGCGTACGGGATGCCGAGCCACTCGTTCACGCCGGACACGCCGATCCCCTGCACCGGGCCGCTCTGCGTCACAACCACTTTCTGAGCCCAGGCGGTCAGCGGGCCAAGGCAGCAAGCCGTGGCCAGATAGGCAGCCAGATATGTGGGTCGCATCCGCATGGACATCTCCTGAGGTCTTTTGCGGGCGACCGTATGCTGACAGTCCGCTGCGCGGAAGCCTGCCAAGGCATCAAAAATAAAGCAGATCTTAAAAGTGCGTCCGGAACTTAAACTTTGGCTGGCTCGCCCCCGCCGGGCCGGGCTGCCTTGTCCCTGCGGGGCCCAGGCACCATAACCCGGTCAGCCGCGCGACGCAGTTTGAGTGGAAACCGAGCATCATGTTTATCGAGACCGAAGGCACGCCCAACCCCGCCACCCTGAAGTTTTTGCCCGGCGTGGACGTGATGGGCACCGGGACCGCGGATTTCGCCGGCGCCGCCGCTGCCGAGCGCAGCCCGCTCGCAAGCGCGCTGTTCGCCCTGCCTGGTGTCGCCCGGGTCTTCCTGGGTGGCGACTTCGTCACCGTCACCAAGTCTGATAGCGCGGATTGGCAAGCCCTCCGCCCGCAGGTGCTGGGCGCCGTCATGGAGCATTTCGTCGCCGGCCGTCCCGTGATGGATGGTCAGGCGGATGCCGCGCTCGAAGAGGAGATCGCTCCGGAAGATCGTGAAATCGTGGACCAGATCAAGGAGTTGCTGGATACGCGCGTCCGTCCCGCGGTGGCCAGCGACGGCGGGGACATCGTTTTTCGCGGCTACAAGGACGGTATTGTCCGCCTTCATATGCAGGGTGCCTGCAGCGGCTGCCCGTCATCCGCCGCCACGCTGAAGCACGGCATCGAGAACATGCTGCGCCACTACGTCCCTGAAGTGCTCTCCGTCGAGCAGGTCGCCCAATAGCCAATGCTGGATGATCACGCGCTCGATACCCTGTTCCGGGAGGCGCGCACCCATGCAAGCTGGTCAGATGCTCCCGTCTCTGACGAGGACCTGCACCGCCTCTATGACCTGACGAAATTCGGGCCCACCTCTGCCAATACCTCGCCCGCCCGCTTCGTGTTCCTGCGCACGCTGGAGGCTCGCGAGAAACTTCGCCCTGCGCTCTCCGCCGGTAATCTGGACAAAACCTTGGCTGCCCCCGTCACGGTCATTGTCGCCTGGGACCCGTATTTCTACGACCGGTTGCCCGAGCTCTTTCCCCACGCGGATGCCCGCGCCTGGTTCGCTGGCAACGATGCGCTGGCTGAGGAAACCGCCTTTCGCAACTCCACCCTGCAGGGCGCCTACCTGATGCTGGCCGCCCGTGCCATCGGCCTTGATTGCGGCCCCATGTCGGGTTTTGACCGGGCGCGCGTGGACGAAATCTTCTTCGCGGACAGCATGTGGCGCTCCAACTTCCTCATCAATCTCGGCCATGGCGATGGCGGCGCGCTGTTTCCACGGGCGCCGCGGCTGTCTTTTGAAGATGCGTGTCTGCTGCAGTAATGGCGACCGGGTTCTCGTTTTTGTTTTTTGAAAGAGACAGGAAGGAAGCGCTTCTTTTTGAAAAAAGAAGCAAAAACTTCTGTCTGTTGGTTTGCGGTTGATGCGGGTGTTGACGATGTCCTCGGCGTTTGGGGGCGCCGATATCGCTGTTGTCGTTGATGGCGGCATCATCGCGCGGGAGCGCATTGGGGAAGCGATGGGGCTGGCGGGGGCGCTTCCCGCAGCGGCCAATGCCGTGCTGGGTCAAGCGGGCGGCGCGCTGGACGCGGTGGCCGTCATCATTGGTCCTGGCAGTTTCACCGGTCTTCGCGCCGGCATCGCGGTGGCAGCCGGTATCGGCCTCGCGATGGACGTGCCCGTGCTTGGCGTGACCGTGTCCGAAGCGCTGACGGCCTCCTTGCCCGAGGTGGACGGCCGGGCCTTGTGGACCGCCATCGAAGCCCGAAGCGGCCGGATCTTCCTCGATCGAGGAACGGGCTTCCATGGTTTCGCCACGGACGCGATCCCGGTGGCCTCCGGGCGGACCGCCATCTGCGGCAATGCCGCCAACCTGGTCGCCGCAACCCTGGCCGCCCGTGGCGCGGACGTGATGCTGACTGCCGCCCGCCAGCCTCAGCCGCAGCATATCGCCGAAGTGGCCTTGCGCAGGCTGGCAGGCGATTTACCCCCCATGGCCGTGGAGCCTCTGTACGTGGATGCGCCTGAAGCCCGCCTTCCCGCAGGCGGCCTGCGCGCCGCTCCGGTTTGAAGCGGTCCACGCAGGATGCCGGCGGCATCATCCGCGCCGGTCCGCTGCATGCCACCGCTTTGTCCGCCATCCATGCCCGCGCCTTCCCGGAAGATGAATACTGGGATACCCGCATCATCGCGGGCCAGCTCTCCCAACCGGGCATCTTCGGGCTCATCGATCCGGCGGGCGGCATGTTGCTCGCCAGGCTGGCGGCGGACGAGGCGGAAATCCTGACTCTGGCCGTGGTGCCCGAAAAACGTCAGCAGGGTATCGGCGGCCGGCTGCTCGCCCGCGCCGCGGAAGAGGTCCGTCACAACGGCGCGCTGCGGCTTTTTCTGGAGGTCTCCACGCGCAACCCTGCCGCAAGGGGTCTCTACCAGCAATCCGGCTTCCAGCAGATCGGCCGCCGCCGCGCTTACTACGCCGACGGCTCTGACGCCCTGGTGCTGAGCAAGGACCTGACCCCGTAGCTTCATCCAGCCCGTGTCAAAACTGGCTCACAAAACCGACTTGCCTTGGTTTTTCCTGATGATCACTTCCCACCTGCCATCAGGCAACGAAGTTTCGGAGACGATCTGGTGCCCTTGCTGGCGCGCCGTCTCTGGCACGTTCTGCCGCGCCTCCGTCCCGCGCAGCATCACGCGGAGACGCTGCCCCGGCAGCAATCGATCCAGCGCGATCCTGGTCCGCACGTAGGTCATCGGACATAGTTCGCTGGTGACATCAATGTCCGCCTCGCTGTCTGGACTTGCTGATGACATGGGTTCCCAGAAGATATTGGCCGCCACCGCTTGCGGCTGGTGCGCGTTACTCCGTATAGCAGCGCGCAAGCAAATACAGAAAAGGTGGCGAGCATGGCGGACCAGCCAGTGTCGTTGAATCTACTTGCGCTGACAGCCCAGATCGTAAGTGCCCACGCGGCCAACAACACGCTTGATCCGGTCGGTCTGCCGGCCCTGATCCATGAGGTCTACAAGACCCTGTCCGGCATTGGCCATCGCGCACCGCCACCGGCGCCGCCGGAACGCCGCTCGCCCGCGGTGCCCGTCAAGAAATCGATCTTCCCCGATTACATCATCTGTCTTGAGGACGGCAAAAAGCTGAAGATGCTCAAGCGCCATCTGCAGACCGCCTACAACCTGACGCCGGATCAATACCGTGAGCGCTGGGGTCTGGCATCGGACTACCCCATGGTCGCGCCGAGTTACGCCAGCCACCGCTCCAATCTGGCCAAGAGCATCGGCCTGGGCACCAAGCCGCGCACGGCCTCGCGTCGCGCCTGATGCGGCCGCTTCACGCCGGCTGACTTGCCAATCCGTTGCGGATGGAAGACCGTAGCGGAATCGCATCGATGAGGCTGATCATGCTGGCCGACGCCCAGGAGCAGGCCATTCCAACCCCTGTTCTGTCCTATGACGGCCGGATCGGCGACCTCTACAAGATCTTCCTGGTCAACCTCCTGCTCACTGTGGTCACGCTGGGCATCTGGCGGTTCTGGGCGGTCACCCGCATGCGCCGATACGTCTGGTCCCGCACCAGCAGCTTCGGCCAGCGCTTCGAATATGACGGCACCGGCGGCCAGTTGTTCGTGGGCTTCCTGATCGCGCTCCTGCTCGTCGTCGGCATGGGCGTGGCGGCCGTCTTCCTGGGGTGGCTGCTTTCCTATCTCATGCCGCATGCCGGTAAGGCGCTGGCTATCCTTCCGCTGTTCGCGTTCGAATTCCTGGTGATCGTGCTGGCGCTCGGCGCGCCATTTTCGGCGCAGCGCTACCGTCTCAACCACACAGTCTGGCGCGGCATACGCGGTGGCGTGAAGGGCTCCATGCTGGGCTACGGCCTGCGTTCGATGCTGTATCTGATCCTCTGCGTGGTGACGATCTACCAGCTGGCACCTTGGGCGATGCTGCGGCTGTATGAGCGAAGGACGAATGCCAGCTTCTTCGGTAATCAGCACTTTGCGGCAGCCACGCGCGCCTGGGCGGTCTATCGGCGCTTCCTGTTCGCCTTCCTTGGCGTCGCGGCACTCGCCGTGCTCGTGTTCGGCACGCTGTTCGTCGTTGAACGGCCAATCATATCGCAGATCATGCAGGCCCATGACGCACAGGCGTCCCAACGTGCCGTCAATCACCTCACGCCGGCGCTGTTCATCGCCTATCTGATCCTCGGCTTCGGCGGCGCGCTGATTTCCGCCAGCTTCACCGCCGCCTATTTTCGCCACGTCACCGGACATACACGCTTCGGGTCGCTGCAGTTCTCCAGCCAGGTGACCGGCATGGCCATGCTCGTGTTCACGCTCGGCAACATCGCCATTCTGGTGTGCACCCTGGGGTTTGGCATGCCCGTGGTGATCCACCGCAACCTGCGTTTCATGGCTGCCAACCTGCTCGGCAGCGGAGCGCCCGATTTGGCTGTGTTGCGGGCCAGCGACCAGACCGTTTCGCGGTTTGGCGAAGGGATGTTCCAGGCGCTGGATGCGGGGGCGGGGATCGTCTGATTGCCCCCTGGCGAGGCGATCCTGTTCGACGGCAGCACGGCGCTTGGCAAACCCGTCCTGGTCCGCGTCCAGCTGCCATATCTTCGCCTGACGACAGCCGAGGGCGACGAGCTGGAAGCATGGGCCCTGCGCGCACTCGTGCGATGCGACCGCGATGCGCCGCCTGGCTCCGCAGTTTTGCGGCAGGCCGGTCCAGCGCGCTTGGCGGTCAATGACGCCGCCCTGCTTGGCGAATTGCGGTCGGCCGGCATCGATCTGGGGACGGCCACCAGCTGGGGACGCCGCCACTGGGCCGCCTTCGCCGCGGCTCTTGCCGGCAGCCTGGCGCTTGGCGCGCTCCTGATCGATCAGCTGCCTGGACTGGCCGCGCCGCTCGTGCCGCCGGCGCTGGAGCGTGGCTGGTCCAAAGCAATCGAAAATGTTCTGGCCGCGGAAACCCGCCGGTGCGTGGCGCCCGCGGGCACGGCGGCGCTCGACGGCCTGATGGCGCGGCTGGCCGCAGCCGCCGGCTTGCCGCACGCCCCGCCGCTGGCGGTGCTCGATACAGGTCTTGTCAACGCCTTCACCCTGCCCGACGGCCGAATCCTGCTGCTGCGCGGCCTGATCGACAAGGCTGGCAGCGCCGACGAACTGTCCGGCGTGTTGGCGCATGAACTCGGCCACGTCCGCCGCCATGATCCGACGCGGGAGATGTTGCGCGGCATGGCGTTGAACATGCTGGCGCGCAGCCTTGGCTGGGGCAGTTCCGTCGCAGGCCAGATGGCGGCTTTGTCCTATGGCCGCCGCGCAGAGGCTGCCGCCGACGCCAGCGCCGTTCGCACGCTGCGCCAGGCCGGCCTGCGCGCGGATGGTCTGCGTCGCTTCTTCGAGAGACTGCAGAACCAGCAAGGCGACGGCCCTTTGCCATTTCTGTCCGATCACCCGTCCACATCCCGCCGCATCGCAGTGTTGCCGGCGGACGGGTCGGGCGGCAGCGCACTTAGCGCACAGGCCTGGCAGGCAGTCCGGGCGGATTGCGCCGACTGACCCTTGGCGCTCCGCCGGCTTATCGACAACCCCCCGTATGATCGGCTACGCCACCGCCGGGGTAGCCTCCTCCAGAGCGGCCCTCGGGAGCACGAATGGAATCGCGCATCGAGCGCATTTGCGTGGAGCAGGGCCTGAAGATGACCGGACAGCGCCGGGTCATCGCCCGAGTTCTGTCGGACGCGGAAGATCATCCGGACGTTGAGGAGCTCTACCGCCGCGCTTCGGCCATGGATGCCCGCATTTCGATTGCGACCGTCTACCGCACCGTTCGTCTTCTGGAGGAGCGTGGCATTTTGGAGCGCCGCGATTTTGGCGGCGGCCGCGCCCGCTATGAGCCCAGCGAGCACGGCCGGCACTATCACCTGATCGACATCGACACCGGCCGCGTCATCGAGTTTGAGGGGGGTGAACATGAGCGGCTTATGCAGCAGATCGCCTCTGGGCTTGGGTTCGACCTGATCTCTACCCGGCTGGAGATCTACGGCCGGCGCGCTCCGGAAACACCCGCCGTCGCCTCCAAGACCAAGCCTGCCACGTATCCACAAGAGGCCGCATCACCCAAGCCGTCCCAAAGCGGCGCCACCGCTGGCGCCGCGAAGCCCCAAGGCGGAGCGCCAGCTTTCGCAAGGCCACGGCCCAATGGAGCAGCAAGATGACGATCGAAACCCTTCCTGGCCCGACCGGGGGCTTGAAGCGCCAGGGCCCGCCGCTCGGCCCAGATGATGACCCTGGCTTTGGCGAACTCCGCGCCGGCCATCTGGGCGTGCGGATTGCCACCACTATGGACGAGATCGACGCTGTCCAGGCCCTGCGGTGGCGCGTCTTCTACGAGGAGATGCGCGCTGAGCCATCCGAGGCGGCGCGCATGTCCCGCCGTGACGTGGATGCCTTTGATGCGGTGGCCGACCACCTTCTGGTGGTGGACCACGCGATCGGGCCCGGGCCGGAAGGTGTCGTCGGCACCTACCGCCTGATGAAGCAGAGTGCGGCCGAGCAGATTGGCCGCTTCTATTCGGACGATGAATACGACCTTTCGCCGTTGATCGGGTTTGACGGCAAGCTGCTGGAACTGGGCCGCTCTTGCGTGGATTCCGGCTACCGTTCCCGCGCGGTCATGCAACTGCTCTGGCGCGGTATCGCGGCCTATGTGTTCCGTCATCAGATTGATCTTATGTTCGGCTGTGCGAGCCTACCGTCCACGGATCCGGACCGCTGGGCGGCGGAACTGACCTATCTTTATTACAATCACCTTGCTCCGCCGGCCCTGCGCCCGCGCGCCCTCGCAAGCCGCTACGTCGAGATGCGGCGGATGGATCCGGACGATCTGGATCGCCGCCGCGCGCTTGCCAGCCTGCCGCCTCTGATCAAGGGATACCTGCGCCTGGGCTGCTTCATCGGCGATGGGGCGGTGATCGATCACCAGTTCAATACGACGGACGTGGCGATCGTAGTGAAGACGGACCTCGTGACGGACAAATACTATCGGCATTATGAGCGGCAGCTGCGGGATGCGCTGGAATAAGGCAGGAAGGAAGCGCTTCTATTTGAAAAAAGAAGCAAAAACTTTTCCGCTGTTTGCTGGATGAAACGCTTTGGTTTGAGTGGGTGGAGGGCGCTGGCCGGCGGCTGCGCTCTCGGCGTGGTGGCGGCGGGCGCGCTGCCGCCGTTGACACTGCCGCCGCTGCTGCTCATTGCCATTCCGGGTTTACTGGCCTTGATCGGGACCGCGCCATCCTGGCGCGCGGCAGGCGCCCGCGGCCTGGCGTTCGGGTTCGGCCTGCACATGGCCGGGCTGTATTGGGTGACAAACGCCATTCTGGTGATGGCTGCCGACTTCTGGTGGGCGGTGCCGATCAGCGTGCCGCTGCTCTCGCTCGTACTCGGCCTGTTCATTGCCGTGCCCTGCGCGCTCGCTTGGCGGGTGCCGGCGGGGTGGGCGCGCCTGCTTGTCCTGGCCAGCGCCTGGGTGTTGGGCGACCTCGCCCGCCAGTTCGTGCTCAGCGGTTTCCCATGGAATCTGCTTGCCAGCACATGGGAGATGCCTGGCACGCTCGGCCTCGTCTTCATGCAGCCGGCAGCGTGGATCGGCACGCACGGGCTGACCATGGTCACCTTGCTCCTCGCCGGCAGCGTTGCCATGGGCGCGCGTGGCTGGGTTACCGGCGTTGCCATGCTCGCGCTCTGGGCGGGGCTCGGTGCGTGGCGGTTGCAGGCGTCCGCTACGGACACTGGGCTGACGGTGGTCATTGCTCAGGGCAACGTCTCTGAACAGGATCACCGGGATCACGGCACGGAGCACGCGTGGGCGGACAAGGTGTTCGACCGCTATCTCGCCTTGACCCGCCAGGGGGTCCGCCAGGCCGGCGAGGCGCGCACCATCGTTCTATGGCCGGAAACCGCCAGCCCGTTCGCGCTGGAGCAGGACGCGGGCGCGCGTCAGGCGATCGCGGATGCGGCACGTCCCGCGCTGATGACGCTGGCCGGCACCGCGCGCTGGGAAAGTCCGGCTGTTGCCCATAATAGCTTGGTCGCCATAGCACCGGACGCCGCCGTGGCCGGCTTCTATGACAAGACGCATCTTGTCCCTTACGGCGAGTATTCGCCGAGCTACGCGCATATCATCCTGGGCGAACAGGGCTGGGTGCCCGGCCCTGGCCTGCGCACGCTGCACCTGCCCGGCCTGCCTCCCATGGGTCCGCTGATCTGCTACGAGGCTATTTTCCCAGCTCAGGTGGTGGCTCCGAACGACCGTCCGGATCTTCTGGTCAACATCACCAACGATGCCTGGTTCGGTGATTCCGCGGGGCCCCGGCAGCATCTCGCCGCAGCCCGGATGCGCACAATTGAAGAAGGCCTGCCCATGGTGCGCGCAGCAAATACCGGCATCAGCGCCGTTATCGATGCCCACGGCCGGATGACTGCGCGTTTGGGCCTGGATCGCGCGGGCGTACTGGTGGCACCTATTCCAGGCCATCTGCCCCCAACCTGGGCGGGCCGGACAGGCCTGTGGACTCCGTTCGTTCTCTCGGTCTGGGGTTTAGCGCTTGGTAACATATGCAAGAGCATAAGTCGTCGAGTGTTTAAAAAACGAGAATTTGCTTCTGAAATGTGAAAAGTTGGTTGACTATTTGAGGTTGCATGGCTAGAGCCAGGGGGTGCCAGGTGGTCTGTGCATGGTAGTAGGCAGGGTGCCTGGATGTCTCGTAACGCGGCTTCTTTTGAAACTTCTGCAAGTGAGTCTGGCGAAAGCCGGCCTAGCCCGATCGATGTTCATGTCGGCTCTCGCATCAGATTGCGCCGGACTTTGATGGGTATGTCCCAGGAACGGCTCGGCGAGGCGCTCGGACTGACCTTCCAGCAGGTGCAGAAATACGAGCGTGGCGTCAATCGGGTCGGCGCCTCGCGGCTGTATGACCTGTCGCGCGTTCTTGATGTGCCGATCAGCTTCTTTTTCGACGACATGCCGGACGCAAGCGGCAACGGTAACGGCACCACGCATGTGGCCGGCTTTGCGGAGCGCTCGGAATTTGGCGGCCACGGTGATGATCCGCTCGCCAAGCGGGAAACGCTGGAACTGGTGCGCGCGTATTACCGCATCACCGATCCCGCGGTGCGCAAGCGGGTGTTCGATCTTATCAAGTCAATGGGACCTGCCGATCTCCCAGTCTGATTGAGCGCGCGCGTTAAAGAACCGGCCCGCGACAGCCACGTAAAAGTTTTTTGCTTCTTTTTTTCAAAAAAGAAGTCCTTCCCTTAACTGGGAATTATCAAACACCGGATTCTTCAACCGGTGCACTGCCGCGGCCAGCGCTTCCGCCAAATCGCGTTTCTCCGGCTCTCCCAGCAAAGCCGCAACTTCCACCACTTGCCCCCTGGCCGAGAGGTAGAGCCCCGGGACACGTCCTGGACGCTCCTGCAACGTCACGTTCAGCCAGCCAGGTTGCAGGCTGGACTCGCTGGCCCGCCCGGCTGCGTCCGTGCGCAAGATTCGCAACGATTGTCCGCTCAGCAAAAGAAGCTCGCGCTGCCGGGTGGATTTTGCGTGTGCGCGCAGCAGCACCATCGCCAGCAGTATTTCCCCGCCGTTGAAGCCCGCAATCGGCCATGCACCCAGGCTCCAGAAGAGCGTCGTTGTGCACAGACTCACGCTGCACACGAACCCGATGACTAGCCGTAAGCCTTTCGGTGACAGGCTGCGATGCGGCGTCACCTCCGCCTCAAAGACGACAGGGTCGGGGCCAGGCTGCTCGGTCTGATCCATCATGTCGGACAAATGGTGCGTCTCCTCGTCCGTGCGAGCTACTCTTGCCAAACAACCAGCCTGCGCGCCAACACCGGCCATGACGTCGCCTCGCCCTGCCACGCGTATGCCCCTCGCTGATGTCGGCCCTTTCCTGCAGGCCATTGCCGCGAGCCGTCCGGATCCGCAAACGGAACTCGTGTATTCAGATGCCTATACCCTGCTGGTGGCGGTCGTGCTCTCCGCCCAGGCGACGGATGTATCGGTCAACAAAGCGACGATTGGCCTGTTCGCGGACGCGCCCGATCCGGCTGCCATGGTCCGCCTGGGCGCCGAGGGCGTAGGCCGCCACATCCGCTCCATCGGTCTCTGGCAAGGCAAGGCCCGCAACGTGGTGGCCTTGTCCGAGATACTGCTGCGCGACCACGCCGGCCAGGTGCCGCAAGACCGCGCGGCGCTCGAGGCGCTGCCAGGCGTTGGCCGCAAGACCGCGAATGTAGTGCTGAACGTGGTCTTTGGGCATGCCACCATGGCGGTGGACACGCATATTTTCCGCCTCGGCAACCGCACCGGCATCGCTCCCGGCAAAACGGTGCGCGAGGTGGAGGACGCACTGGTCAAGCGCATCCCGCCGGACATGCTACGCCCGGCGCATCATTGGCTGATTCTGCACGGCCGCTACGTGTGCAAGGCGCGGCGGCCGGAGTGCTGGCGTTGTGCGGCAGTCGAAGTTTGCCGATTCAAGAAGAAAGAGTTCTTTTTTGAAAAAAAGAACCAAAAAACTTTGACGCGTGCTGTCGCGGACGAATGAACAAAGGCTGTGCCCTAGGCCGCCTGCGCGGCAACGGTCGGGTGGAGTGAATGCGCAACGGCGGCCACCACGTGCTGCACAGAGATTTCCCACGGCGTGCGGTGAAAGTTCACGGACAAATCTGGCCAGGGAGTGCGTGCGCGGCCAAGCACGCAATCATACCGCAGGTGCATCAGCGCGGCGAGGTTGCGATAACTCCAGTCCACATAGGCATCCATCAGTAGCTCCACCACTAGGCAACCGGGGCGCGCGAAGCCAAGGTTGGTCAGCGCGGATCCGTGTGGCGCCACAATGGCTTCCGCCTGGCGAAACAGCCGGATCTGGTCCGCAAGGCTCAGCCGGTCCAGGCGCACGGGCACGAAACCCATCGGGATCAGCGCGGCGATCAAGTCCGCCTCCCGGTTGAGCGGCCGCAGGCAGCTGCCACGGTCATCGATATAGATCCGCCGCGGCATGCGAGTGGCCGAGGGCGGCACGTTGGCGGACAGCCGGCGATAGAAATCGGCCACGCACGGATGATAGGCGCTCTCCCCGCAAACGGAGAGCGGGAAAACCAGGGTTTCGACTCGTAACGTTTCCTCTTGTTCCACCTCGCGCACAGCCACGCTCGGCAACAGATCGAACAAGCCGAGCATGTCCCCATGGGCGGTGCCACCGCCGGGCACCAGGAGGCTGGCCGCGGCGGCGAGATACCCGTCCGGGACTGCGGACAGACGTGCCAGACCGTCCAGCAGTGCATGACGGTAATCCCGCTCACCGCCGGACAATACGGAGACATGCACGCCGGGTAGATATTGCACGAAGGGCGGCTTGATCGCGATGCCCCTGACTAGCGCCCGGTAGGCATGGATCTGAGGCGCTGTGTTGACGAGTGACTCCGTGATGACGTGATCGCCAACGGCCAGGATGCCAGCCGAGGAATGTACTGTAACGTCATGCAGAACGAAGATCGGCGGCGCGAAGCTGTCGTAATGGGTGGCCGCCCACATGCCTTGTTCGGGCAATTCCCGCACGGGCCACAGGTTAAAAAAATGTCCGCCCGTGGGGAGCTTTGGGATCAGGATACGTTGTGGACCGAGCGAATGGACGTGTTCGATGGCGGAGGTGCCCGCGCCGCCAGCCGGCGCTGCCAAGGCCGCGATCGAGCGCTGATGCAGGATCGTTTCGGTGGTCATCATGCTCAGACCTCCCGCCAAACGTTCACCTGCGCTGCTCCGTGCACTTTATGCGCGAGTTTAACACCATAATCACCCGCGTCTTCAAGTCGTCCGATTTCCGAAACAATTATGCTGCCTGGTTCGATCCAGCCGCGCTCCCGCAATGCTGCAACTGCAACGGGAATTAGGCCCTGCCCGTAAGGGGGATCCAAAAACACCAGGCGGTGCCCGGATCCACCAGGCGGCTGCCGCAGGTCCGCCGAGATGACGCGCGCGCGGTCTTCAGCCCCGCAGGCCGCGATGTTCGCACGCAAAGCGGCGATTGCCGCGCGGTCCCTGTCGATGAAGGTTGCCGTGGCCGCGCCGCGGGACAGCGCTTCCAGCCCTAGCGCCCCGGTGCCCGCAAAACCGTCCAGCACCGCCGCGCCGTCCAGCAGCGCCCGGCCGCCCCACGGGGCGTGCATCAGCATATCGAACATCGCCTGCCGCATCCTTTGTCCGGTGGGGCGTGTGTCCAGCCCCTGTGGAGCGACGAGACCCCTGCCTCGCCATGCCCCGGCAATGATGCGCATGACGTTGCTACGCGACCGTTAACATTGCGACCGCGCACCTAAATTCGCAAAAGTTTTTGCTTCTTTTTTCAAAAAGAAGCGCCTCCTTCCTTCTCCTTAGGCAATTGCTCCCGAAGAACCTTGGGGGGCACCTCCGCAATCCCACCTCGCTCCAAATTCCCTAACTGAAACGGCCCATACGCAATCCGGATCAACCGGGTCACACTGAGATCCAAATGGCCCATCACGCGACGGATCTCCCTGTTCCGCCCTTCCTTCAGTGACACCGTCAGCCAGGCATTCGTCCCCTTCCGGCTGTCCAGCCCCGCCTCGATCCCGGCATAGCGTGTCCCGTCGATCACCAGGCCGCGCGCCAGGTCCGCCAGGCGCTGTGGCTCGATCGTGCCATGGACACGCACCCGATAGCGCCGGATCCACCCGTTGGACGGCAGTTCCAGTTGCCGCGCCAATGCGCCGTCATTGGTCAGCAGCAGCAGCCCCTCGCTGTTCAGATCCAGCCGCCCGACGCTGACCACGCGCGGCATCTCCGCCGGCATCTTCTGGAACACGGTCGGGCGGCCTTCCGGGTCCTTGTGCGTGGTCATAAGGCCGTCCGGCTTGTGGTAGCGCCATAGGCGCGCGCGGGCAGGGGCTTCCACCACCTGGCCCGCCACCTGCACGATATCGCCGGCAACGACGAACGTGGCGGGATGCGTGACCACTGCCCCGTTCAGCGCCACTTTCCCCTCGCCAATCAGCCGCTCGGCATCGCGCCGGCTGGCCACGCCCGCGCGCGCCAGCCATTTGGCGATCCGGTCGCCGTCCCGCGCCTCCTCGCCGGTCATACGCCCGCCGCCTCCATGAAGGCGGAGAAGATACGCATATCGCCCGGATCGATCAGGAATTCCGGATGCCACTGCACGCCAAGGCAGAACCGGAACCGTTCGTCCTCGATCCCCTCGATGACCCCGTCCGGCGCGGTGGCGTTCACCCGCGCATGCGGCCCAGGCGCCAGTACCGCCTGGTGATGGGAGCTGTTCACCTGCAGAGACGCTGCGCCAACAATACGGTGCAGCAGGCTGCCGGCCGCTACAGCGACAGTGTGCCCCGCCTCGTGCCGTGGGTTTGGCTGCTCGTGCGGCAGCGCATTGGCCACGCTGTCCGGAATATGCTGGATCAGGGTGCCGCCCAGGGCCACGGCCAGCAACTGCTCGCCGCCGCAAATGCCGAGAACCGGCATGTCCCGTGCCAGCGCCCCATCCAGCAGCGCCCGCTCGGCGGCCGTTCGCGTGGATTTTAAAGTTAAGGTCGAGTGCGCCTCGTTGGCGCCATACAGC
>CAZZYR010000014.1:0-14056 GCA_964658235.1 uncultured Acetobacteraceae bacterium
TCAGGCCGCGTATAGCGGCCGCACGGGCCAAGTCGCGCACCCGCGGGACGAGTTCGTCCATCACCCGGGCGCGGCTGATGGCTTCGTAGCGCGGATGCAATGCGGAAAGTTTGACGGATATGCCAGGGCGGTCAGGCAATGGCCGGTTGCCGGCCGCGGCCCCGATAGCCTCGATGGCAGCGGCGTAACTGGCCTGATAGTGCGCCGCGTCCGGCGCGGTGCGGGCGCCTTCGCCCAGCATATCGAAGCTGTAGCGGAACAGTTTTCCGCTGCGCGATCCGGCGCGGTGCAGCGCGTCCTCGATCGTTTGGCCAAGCACAAAATGATTGCCCATGACCCGCATGGCCTTGCGCAAGGCGGTCCGCACGGTGGGCAGGCCGAGCCGGCGGACGACATTGCGCAGGATGCCCTCCGGCGTGTCCGCCGGATGGATCAGCCGGGCGGACAGGCCGAGCGCCCAGGCGGACGCGCCGACCAGGAAGGAGTCCGGCCGGGAGTCCGGGCCTTGCGCGAAGCCCCCCTGGCCGAGCTTATCCTCGATCAGGCGGTCCGCGGTGGCATCGTCCGGAACGCGGAGCAGCGCTTCGGCCAGGACCATCAGCGCCAAGCCCTCCGGCGTGGAAAGATCATACTCGCGCAGGAGGGCTTCAATGCCGCCAATGCCGGACGCGCTGGCGCGGATCGCCTGGATCAGCCGTGTGGCTTGCGCGTCAATCCGGGCTTCCCGCGCCGGGCTGAGCGCGGCCGTGTTGAGGAACTCGGTGGCCAGTTGGCCATCATCTGGTGCGTAAGGGGCGTGAAAGGCGGCCACGCCAGGGCGGGCGAGAACCGCGCTCATAGGCGGTCCCGGACAGAGTTGAGGAAGCTGACAAGGGCCGCGTTGACCTCCGCCGGGCGTTCCTGCTGCACCCAATGGCCGGCGCCGGGCAGGCTGATTTCCACGCGCAGATCCGTGCACTTCTCCCGCATGTTTTCCAGCTGGCCAGGCAGCATTTTCAGGACCATCTCGTGGTCTCCGGCCAGGAAGCCGGCTGGCTGGCGGATGACGTTGTCGCCATAGGCGCGCGCGTCCGCCGCGTTCTGCGGAAAATTGCGATACCAGCTCAGCGGGCCCCTGAAGCCGCCCGCGCGGAAGGCGGCCGCGTAGTCCTCCAGTTCCTGGTCCGTCATGAACGGCAGCGGGCCCGGTGGGGGATCGTCCACGCTGGCGAGCATGGTGCTGTTCCGCGGAATGTGGCGGCCGGACCGGCGCGCCACGCCCTCGCCGCTGCCCATGTAGTAGATGCGCTTGAGCGCGGCGGGCCAATCCGAGTTTTCGAATTCCGCCTCGGCCACACCTTCGTCCTGGAAGTAGCGCATGTAGAAAAACTGGTCCGGATACCGGCGTTCGATGATGTCGAAGAAGGGGATGGGCGGCGGCCCGCTATGGGGCACGCTGAGGCAGAAGACGGCGGCAACCTGATCCGGGAACCGCAGCGCGCAGCGCCAGGCGGCGGGCGCACCCCAATCATGGCCCACGGCGACCCATTTGGCCGCACCCAGTTGGGCGGCGATGGCGGCCATGTCATCCGCAATGGTGTCCAGCGTGTAGGCGCCGGTCTCATGCGGCTTGCCGCTGCCGCCATAGCCGCGCATGTCCGGCACAGCGGTGCGGTATCCGGCGGCTGTCAGGGCGGGTATCTGGTGGCGCCAGGACAGGCCGAGCTCCGGCCAGCCATGCATCAGGATGACAAGGGGGCCTTCGCCCTGGACGTCCACGGAGAGGGTAATGCCGTTTGCGGGGATGATTTGGATCATGGGAGGCATGGCACCATCCCGGGGACCTAAAGGCAAGTTGAGGAAGGAAGACCTTCTTTTTTGAAAAAAAGAAGCAAAAAACTGTTATCTATGGCACTGCATCTCATCAAATTGGCCGTGGGAATTACAACGCTGGAGGGGCTTCGGGCGCGGCAGGCGGCGGCGCGGCAGCCGCTGCTGCATACAACGCGCAATTTCCCGCGCCGGGCGGATGAGCTGCTGGACGGCGGGTCCATCTACTGGGTGATCGACCGCGTTGTGAGCGCGCGCCAACGCCTGGTGGGGATCGTGGCCGGTGACCGGGCAAATGGGAGCAAGGGGTGCGATCTGCTGCTGGACCCGGCGCTGGTGGCGGTGCACGGCCGGTTCGTGAAGCCCTTCCAGGGTTGGCGGTATTTACCCGCGGCAGATGCGCCGGCTGATCAGGCGGCGCGCGATGAGGCAACGGCCTTGCCCGCGGGGATGCGGACGGAGTTGGCGCGGCTGGGATTGTTGTAAGCGGCTCAGTGCCAGTGGCCATCAGCCAGGTCTGCGGAACGTTCCATCGTCATTGATGATGACCGTGGCTTGCCCAATGGGTGCTGTTTTGCCGTGCCAACCGAGCAGGCGTAAGAAATGGTCGTAGCCGTTCAGAGGGGCCATCCAACCTGGCATTATATACGTCGGCACGGCCATGTCTGCAATACGTGCACTCTGATCCATTTTGGTCAGTGAAGCAGCGATGTTCTCGACGAAGCGCGCTGGTTTCGCAGGCCCGGCATACCAAAGATGAGGAACACGTAAACCGGCTGACACGAGGTAGATCGCGAGGCCGGAAGTGATGACAGCGGAAGTGACGTTTAGAAATGTCGACGGCTGCAGCGGTGCAGCCTCGCGCTTACCTGCGGCCACCACGTAGAAAGCGGCTGCATAGCAGATGATGTCCGCGTAATAGCGGCTGAGGTGGGCTGTCTCCAGGCCAAAGGAAGCCGCACGATTCCAGCCGATCACACCGATGCTGGTGATGAAATAGATTAGAAAACCAAGCCAGAGGATGGCCGTGCGGGGCCTGTCCATCAACGAGATACCGATGGCGGTTACGATCAGGAGATTGGCGGCGGTTAGGAAACGTGGATCGTTCGGAAGGCCGAAGACATTGACCAGAAACCCTTGGTGCCAGCCGCTCCAAACGAAATCCAGAAGAAGACCGATTCCGGGGCGCACGACATGGTTGTTATAGTCGCCGAAATGGACGATTGCAATGTACGGCGGGACCAACAAGGCAGTTGGCCAGAGATCGCGCAGTGTTGCCATGAAGGCGTTTTCGCTCGATAGCGGCATTTCGTTGGCATTGATGAAGAGCCTGATGGCACCGAGCAGGATAATGACAAAGAGTGTCTTCGGGTAAAAAGCCAGCCCCACTATGACAGCCATGGCGATGCCACACTGACGAATCAGGCCGAGGCGGCCTTGGTAAAGTGACAAGTTGATTGCAGTCAGAGATGCGACCGTTGAGGTAGTGACACTGAGCGCCGCACTCCACCATTGAAAGGTGCCGATGAATACGGGTGAAACGACAAGCAGCACCAGGACGGGGAACATTGTTGCACTGTCGACATGGCGTTTAGCGCCCATGCGGGCAATCAGGAGAAGATTTGCCCACCCAGACACGACAAGCAGCGCGCGGAAAGGCCAAAAATGCAAGCCAAAGCAATCGATGTATATCAAGTTGGCAAGGCGATATAGGGGGATGAATTGCCCAAACACATCGCGGTTCACATACGCCCAAGTGAGCCCTGTGTCGTTGGCGATGATGAAATTCAGGAAATCATCTGAAAAGAAATAGAAGTCCTTTGTACGGACAACAATAAAAATTGTAGAGATGAGGAGAAGGGCAGGCAGCCAAAAAGGTCTTCTTTTTTGAAGAAAAGAAGCAGACAACATCGATACTATTCGCTGCATTAACTAAATCGTTCTTTCAATCGACAAAAGTTTTTTTGTTTCCGTACTAATAGAAGTAGACCTTCCTTCCCTAACAGCACCTTAGGCCTCCACCGGACCCAAACCGCGCCGCCTGCCGTTCGCGAAAGAACGCGTCCCGCGACAGCGGCGCTTGGTCCGGGTGGGCTTTGGCAAGGTGCGCAATGTAGGTCTCGTAGTCCGGCAGGCCCACGATCAGCTCCACGGCGCGGCCAAAAGCGGAAAGATCAAGACCGAAGCAGCGACAGGTCACCTGCATCCTCCCGCGTGGTGATGGTGGTCTGGCGCAGGGCTTGCAGGATTGCGGCCGCGCCGGCGGCGAGCATGAGGATGACGACGCTCATGAACAGGGCGGTGAGTGCGCAGTCCACGTAGTCGTTGGTGACTACCTGGTGCATGTCCGCAATCGATTTTGCCGGCGCTATGATGTGGTTGTCCGCGAGTGCGGCCGAAAATTTGGCTGCATGGGAGAGGAAACCGATCGCAGGAGTCGACGAAAAGATCTTTTCCCATCCGGCCGTGAGCGTGCAGATGGCGAGCCACGTGGCAGGCACGAGTGCCACCGCCGCGAAACGCTGGCGTTTCATCTTGAACAGCACGACGGCGGCCAATGTCAGCGCGATGGCGGCCAGCATCTGGTTGGAAATGCCGAACAGTGGCCAGAGCGTGTTGATGCCGCCGAGCGGATCGATCACGCCCTGGTAGAGGAAAAAACCCCAGCCGGACACGGCCAAAGCGGTGGCGGCCACGTTGGCGGTCCAGGATTCCGTGCGTCGCCAGGCGGGCACGGCCTGGCCAACCAGGTCCTGGATCATGAAGCGCGCCACGCGCGTGCCGGCATCGATGGTTGTCAGGATGAAGAGTGCTTCGAACAGAATGGCGAAATGGTACCAGAACGCCATCAGCGTGCGGCCGCCGATGACGCCGGAGAGAATTTGGCTCATGCCGACGGCCAGCGTGGGGGCGCCGCCTGCGCGTGAGAGGATGGTTTTCTCGCCGACATCATGCGCGATCTGCGTCAGCGCATCAGGCGTGATGGCGAAACCCATCGTGGTGATGGCTGCCGATGCGGACGCCGCCGTGGTGCCGATCAGCCCGGCCGGCGCGTTCATGGCAAAATAGGCGCCGGGTTGCAGCACACAGGCTGCGGTCAGCGCCATGATGGCCACCATGCTTTCGGCCAGCATCGCGCCGTAGCCGATCATGCGGATCTGCGTCTCGTTCTCCACCATCTTCGGCGTGGTGCCGCTGGATACCAAAGCGTGGAAGCCGCTGACGCTGCCGCAGGCGATGGTGATGAACAGGAAGGGAAACACCGATCCGGCGAAGACCGGCCCCGTGCCGTCGATGAAGCGGCTGATCGCAGGCATCCGCAATTCCGGCATGACGATGGCGATGCCGATGGCGAGCGCGCAGATGGTGCCGATTTTCAGGAAGGTGGAGAGGTAGTCCCGCGGTGCGAGGATCAGCCAGACAGGCAGCACGCTGGCAATGAAGCCATAGCCGATCAGCATGAACGCCCAGGTGACGGCGGAGAAGGTGAAGCGCGGGCCCCATACCGGATCGGCTGCCACGGCGCCCCCAAGCCAGATGGAGGTAAGTAAAAGCACCAGGCCGATCGCGGACATTTCCAGCACACGGCCCGGCCGCGCGAAGCGGCCATACAGCCCCATCAGCAGGGCGATTGGGATGGTGGCAAACACCGTGAACGTGCCCCATGGTGACCCGGCCAGCGCCTTGACCACGATCAGCGCCAGCACGGCCAGCAGGATCACCATGATGGCCAGCACGCCGACACTGGCGGTGATGCCAGCGAATGGCCCCATCTCCTTGCGGATCATGTCGCCGAGCGAGCGGCCATCCCGCCGAACCGAGAGGAACAGGATGAGCATGTCCTGCACGGCGCCCGCGACAACGACGCCGACGAGAATCCAGAGCGTGGCTGGCAGAAAGCCCATCTGCGCCGCAAGCACGGGACCCACGAGCGGGCCGGCACCGGCGATGGCGGCGAAGTGGTGGCCGAAGAGCACGTATTTGTTGGTGGGCACGTAGTCCAGGCCGTCATTGCGCGTGTAGGCGGGCGTGCGGCGGCCTGGATCCAGCGACAAAACTTTGGTGGCGATGAACCGGCTGTAGAAGCGGTAGGCGATGGCGTAGGTGCAGATGGCAGCGGTGACGAGCCAAAGCGCGTTGACCGCTTCGCCACGGCTGGTGGCGAGAACGGCCAAGCAGGCGGCACCCAGGAGGGCGATGAGGGTCCAGATGATTTTCATTGCTACCTCCCAGGAAGAAAGCAGTTCGTTTTTGAAAAAAGAACCAAAAACTTTTTTTGAATGCTGTCGCGGGCTAAATGGATAAAAGTCTTTTACTTCTTTTTTCAAAAACGAAGGCCTTCCTTCGTCGCATATACCCACTTGCCGTCGCTGCCCAACCTGGCCTGGATATTATCTCGCGGATAGCTGACTTCGTCGCCCACAGTGCGGTCGCCGATCTCCAGAAACACGCAATCCAAAGCCGTGCGGTTCTCCAGGTGATGCGCCGTGCCGCCGGCGGGGAAGCCTGCGATCGTTCCCGGGGCGAGCTGGAGTTCCGTCGTGTCGGTGACGAGGGTTGGCGTGCCTTCCAGGATATAAACGCATTCGTCCTGCCGAGAATGCGCGTGATGCAGCGCGGACACGCTGCCGGGCTGCAGGCGGGTCAGGTTGACGCCGAAACTCCGCAAACCGAACAGGTCGCCTAACGGGCGCTTGACCCGGCCGGCCATGCGCGAGGCGAACGGTTCGGGGTAATTGCTGGGTTTCTCCCGGGATGGCGCGTCCGCGGCAATGAGTGCGGCAGGACGGTCGGTCATCGGCTCCTCCTCTGCTGCGGTTTCACGCAAACAGCTTTTCGCGCAACGTGCCAGGCGTGTAGCCGACCTTGTAGGCGTCACGGCGCTGCAGTTCCGGCACCACCAGATCCACGATATCCACGAAACACTCCGGCGCCACGGTGCGAGACAGCACGAAGCCGTCCAGGTCCGCTTCTGCCATCCAGTCCTGCATCGTGTCGGCTACCTGAGCGGGGGAGCCGATCACCGGCGGCTGGCGTCCGCCGAGGCGGAGGCGGGCGCGGAAGGCCGCTTTGGTCAGCGGCGGAAGCGCGGCGAGGTTCGAGGCGATTGCTTGGGTGGGAGCAGTGGGGATTGGGTCGTCCTCGGCCAGGGCAGCGAAGTCGATGCCCATGGAGCCAGCGGATTGGACGAGGGCGGCTTGGGTGTCCGCGTAATTTTCGTAGTCGGCGCATTTGTCCTCGGCTTCGGCTTGGGTGGCGGCGGTGACTACGGTCATGCCGGCGAACACGCGCAGATGGCGCCCCTCGGCGGCGGCGGCGGCCCGGAGGTCCGTGACAAGGCGGGCGACCTGTGGAGGGGTGGTGGCATTCACAAAAACGCATTCGGCATGGCGGGCGGCAAACTGCAGGCCGCGAGCGGAGGCGCCCGCCTGGTAGATGACCGGGCTGCGCTGGGGGGAGGGTTCGCAGAGGTGGACGGCGTCCATCCGCCAGCCTTCGCCCGCGGCGGCGACGGTATGGATTTTCCCGGCGTCCGCGAAATCATCCCCGGGTGGGAGGACGGCGCCATCCTCCCAGCCTTCGCGCCATAGCCTTTGGAGGGCGGCAAGAACCGTGTCGGCCGCGTCGTAGCGGGAATCGTGGTCCACCTGGGAGGATAGCCCCAACGCGCGGGCGGCGGAGTCCAAGTAACCGGTGACGACATTCCAGCCGATGCGGCCGTTTGTCAGGTGATCCAGCGTGCTGAAGCGGCGGGCGGTGGTGACTGGGTGGTCCGCCGCCGAGTTCACGGTGATCGCGAAACCCAGATGGGTGGTGGCGTGGGCCATGGCGGGGACGAGATAGGACGGGTCAAGATTGGGGACCTGGACAGCGTGGCGCAACGCGGCAGCCGGGCTGGCGCCAAACACGTCGTAAATGCCCAGGACGTCGGCGAGGAACAGGCCGTCAAACAGGCCGCGCTCCAGGGTTTGGGCGAGGGAGACCCAGTGGCTGAGGTTTGTGTAGCGCGTGGCGCGGTCGCGCGGATGGCGCCATAGACCCTGCTGGATGTGGCCGATCGTGGCCATTTCAAAGGCGTGCAGGCGGATTTGGCGGGTCAACCTGCGCTTCCCGGGGTCACGGTGTGCGGGGCGATCAGCCGGGCGACCATGAAGGTGAGGATCAATAGACGGACTGGCCAGCCGGTGGCGTCGCTGGCTGTGACAGCGGGATGGACGCATATCCATCGCAGGGTCTGCAGGCTGATGGGGAGCGGGCTCGCGGCCCACGCGGCTACGGCGACCAGCAGGGGCCGTCCGGGGACCAGCAGGAACAGTCCAACCGCCGCCGTGGTGGCCAGGGTGCCAATGACCTGGGAGACGATCATGCGTCCGCACGCTTCCGTCGGCCGCCAAGTGTCAGCGTGCGCCGCGTAAGTGCGGTGGATGAGTGCGTCCATGAACAACCAGTCCGTGAAGGAGGCGAGGGCGGTGGCCAGCACGATGGTAAGGGCAATCCCAAATGGACTCTATATCGCCGCGATCCGGTGAAGAAGCACGCAACCGGATGCGGCTGGCGGGTTTGTTGCGGGCATGCCTCATAATCGACCGATCGCCCCCGATGACCGCTTGGACGTGCTGACGGCGGAGCGGCGGCGAAAGATGGCGGCCTCTGTGCATGCCTATGTGCGCGGCAGCACAGCACGATTTTATCAATGGCTGGAAGAAAGCAGCCTGGTGATCCCTTCGGGGCCACCGGTGTGGATCTGCGGGGACTGCCACGTGGGCAATTTGGGGCCGATGGCCAGCGCAGACGGCGATCTGGCGGTGCAGATACGCGACCTGGACCAGACGGTGATCGGCAATCCAGCGCATGACCTGATCCGGCTGGCCTTGTCCCTGGCGATGGCGGCGCGCGGGTCCGATTTGCCTGGCGTGACAACGGCGCACATTCTGGAGCATCTGGTGGCGGGGTATGAGGCAACGTTTTCCGCCAGCGCGGAAACGGTGGATGGGCCCGCGATGCCCAAGCTGGTGCGGGTGCTGATGCGGGAAGCGGCGGGGCGGTCCTGGAAGCATCTGGCCGACGAGCGTATCGAAGGAACCGAGCCGGAGATCCCGCTGGGCAAGCGATTCTGGAAGCTGACGAAGACCGAACGCGCCGCGGTTGACGCACTGTTCGCCGAGCCGGAGCTGCAAGGGCTGGCGACCGCGTTGCGCGGCCGCGAGGACGGCGCGGACGTGCGTGTGCTGGATGCGGCGTATTGGAAAAAGGGCTGCAGCTCTCTAGGGCGGTTGCGATTTGCGGTGCTATTGGCAGTGGGCACTGGCAAGGCGGAACGGCATTGCTTGATGGATATCAAGGAGGCAATTGCCGCCGCTGCGCCGCGCGCGCCGTCAGCGGACATGCCGCGCGACAATGCGGAGCGTGTGGTGACCGGCGCGCGGCATCTGTCCCCGGCGCTTGGCGGACGAATGCGGGCGTCGCGCCTGCTGGGCAGCGCGGTGTTCGTGCGGGAACTGCTGCCACAGGATCTGAAGCTGGAATTGGAGCAACTGAGCCGGGAGGAGGCCACGGAGATGGCGGCGTATCTGGCCGGCGTGGTGGGGCTTGCGCACGCGCGGCAAATGAAGGTGGCGGAGCGCCGCGACTGGCGGCGGACTTTGCAAGCGAGCAAGGGCGCGCTGGATGCGCCAGGCTGGTTATGGGAGAGCGTGGTTGAGCTGGTGGGGGCGCATGAGTCGGCATATTTGCAGCATTGCCGGCGGTTTGCTTTGGAGGCGGCGTAAGGAAAGACAGGCCTTCTTTTTTAAGAAAAGACGCAAAAAACCTTCGTCAAGTCTGTCGCGAACCCAATGGATGAGTGTTTTTTAGTTTTTTCCGAAAAAGAACTGCTTCCTTCTGGAGTGTTCCAATGCCCCTGCGCCTGTTTACCTCCCCCGCCGTCTTTCCAAACCCGCAACGCGTGCGCTTGCTGATTCACGAAAAAGGCATCGTGCATGAAGTGGACGAGCAATTGCTGGATATGGCGGCGGCTGGCGAGCAACGTGGTTGGCGGCATCTGAAGCGTAATCCGTGGGGCGAGACGCCGGTGCTGGAACTGGTAGATGGGACGCTGATATCCGAGAGTGCAGCGATTGCGCGATATCTGGATCAGTCCTTCGCTGGCCGGAAGATCATGGGAGAGACGCCCGCGGAGCAGGCGCTGGATGCGATGTGGGATGACCGTATCTGGGTGCAGATTTTATACCGCCTGACGACTGCGTTTCATGTTCTGCATCAGGGTTTGGGGCCTAAACTCGAACTGACGAGCAATCCGGCGTGGGGCGAGCATTGCCGGAAAGAGGCGTTGGCCCATGCCGCATTGGTGGACCGGCATCTGAGTGACGGCCGGGACTGGCTGCTGGGAGGCGCCGCCCCAACATTTGCCGATATCACGCTTTGCACCGCAATCGCGTTTTCCAGATTCAAGACGATGCAGACGCCGCTGGATGAGCGGTTCGAGCATCTCGAACGGTTCTGGCTAGCCTGGCGGGCGCGGCCGTCGTTCCATTCGGCATATGCGGATGGGGGGATGCTGCCAGAACTTGAAGCTGCATGAAGATTGCCACGTTCAATGTGAACGGTGTGGCACGCCGGCTGCCAAATCTTCTGGCGTGGCTGGCGGAAGCGCGGCCGGACGCGGTGTGTTTGCAGGAGTTGAAGGCAGAGGACAGAGGATTTCCCGCGGCCGCGCTGCGGGAGGCAGGCTACGCCGCGGTATGGCAGGGCCAGCGGAGCTGGAATGGTGTGGCCATTCTGGCGCGTGGTTCGAAGCCGGTGGTGACGCGACGGTCATTGCCGGGAGATGAGGCGGATACGCAGGCGCGCTATATTGAAGCCGCGGTGCAAGGCGTCATTATCGGGTGCCTGTATTTGCCGAATGGCAATCCGTTTCCAGGGCCAAAATTTGCCTACAAGATGCGGTGGTTCGAGCGGTTGGAGGCACAGGCGGCAACATTAATGGCCAGCGGTCTGCCGGTGGTGTTGGCGGGCGACTGGAACGTGGTACCGACGGAGTTCGATATCTATGCGTCGCGTTCCTGGAAACGCAACGCGCTGCTGCAGCCGGCCGCACGGGCAGCTTACAAACGCGTGTTGGCGCAAGGGTGGGTCGATGCAATACGTGCGCTGCATCCGGCGGTGCCGATGTTCACGTTCTGGAATTATTTCAGGGATCACTGGGCGCGGGACGCGGGCATGCGGCTGGATCATCTGCTGGTAAGCCCTGCGCTGCAGGCCTCAGCGGCGGGCGTTGATCGTGCGGTGCGCGGGGAGAAAGGCGCGAGTGATCATGCGCCGGCTTGGATTGAACTGAGATAAGGAAGAGTTCTTTTTGAAAAAAAGAACCAAAAAACTTTTATCAGTTGAGTGCGCGAAGCACTGAAAAAAGTTTTTTGCTTCTTTTTTTCAAAAAAGAAGGCCTGTCTTAAATATCCTTTGCCTGATCCTTGCCTGCCTCCGGATGCAACGGCCCAGTCTCTGTCGCATGCCGACCGGAATCCGGCACACCCTTGCTCTCTTCCTGCGTGGCACCGTGCGGCACCCCGTGCTTGGTGCCGGTGGCTGGATCGTGCAGGTGGTCTTTCTCGTCCGGCATTGTGTGCTCCCTTAGCTGTTCGTGTTGAACAGGGCAGGGAGCGTCAGGTTGCGCGCAGCACGGCGTCCGCTACGCGGTGGGCCTGACCGGGGGTAAGGTCGGGGTGGATGGGGAGCGCGAGGATGCGCGTGGCGAGGTCCTCGGAAACGGGCAGGGGATTGCCGCGATGGTGCGGGGCATAAGCAGGTTGGTGGTGGAGCGGCCGTGGATAATAGATGGCCGTGGGAATGGCCTCGGCCCGCAAGGCGGCCTGGACGCGGTCCCGGGCCGCTTCGTCCTCCAGGAGAATGGCGTAGATGGCCCAGGCACTGGCGCTGTCCGGCACGCGGGCGGGAATGGTGACGCGGCCGGCGAGTGCGGCATCGTAGATTTGGGCGGTGCTGTCGCGGGCAGCGAGTTCCGCGTCAAACACGTCCAGTTTGGCAAGGAGAATGGCGGCTTGCAGCGTATCCAGGCGCCCGTTCATGCCAGTGCGCAGCACCTCATACCGGGTCGTGCCTTCGCCGTGGGTGCGCAGGCTGCGGTAGAGCGCGGCGCGGTCGGCCGAGTCCGTCAGCAGCGCGCCGCCGTCGCCGTAGCCGCCGAGGGGCTTGCTGGGGAAGAAACTGATCGCGGTGGCGTCGGCTTCGGCGCCCAGCTTGCGGTCTGAAAGGCTGGCGCCAAAGCTTTGGGCACAGTCATCCAGCAGGAACATTTTTTCACTCTGTGCGATGGCTCGCAGTGCCGGCCAGGGGGCAGGCTGTCCGAACAGGTCAACACCGATGATAGCGCGGGGGCGCAGGATGCCTTCGGCCCGGACGGAGGCAACGCGCTGCGCGAGGTCAGCCGCGTCGATCTGGAAGGTGCGTGGATCGACATCAACGAAGATCGGCGTGGCGCCGAGGACAAGCGGGACTTCGGCAGTGGCGGTGTATGTGAAGGCGGGCAGGAAGACGGCATGGCCCCGACCGATCCCCTCTGCCATCATGGCAATCTGCAGCGCGTCCGTGCCGGAACTGACCGAGACGCAATGGGCGGCGCCGGCGTAGGCGGCCAGGCGCTGCTCCAGTTCGGCGACTTCCGGCCCAAGAACGAACTGGCAGTGCGCAAGCACGGCTTCCAGCCGCGCGCGCAAAGCCGGCTCGATGCGGCGCTGCTGGGCCTTGAGATCCAGGAAGGCGACTGGAGTTTCTGGAGCGTGCGTTTGAAGAACGGGGGCATCCATCAGGCGGGTTCCGTGATCATGATAGGCAGTCGGGTGAGTTCGGGGACCAGCGCGATGACCTCGTCCAAAGCCGCGCCAGCGTCGCCGGCATGGCAGAAGGCCGCAATGGCGTCGATCGCGCGGGCGACGGCGGGGGCATCGGTGGTCCGCGGGGCTGCCATCAGCAAGCCGGGAAAACCCGTGGGGACAGGCGGCTCGTGGCCGTGGAACAGCTCCTCGAACAGTTTTTCGCCAGGCCGCAGACCTGTGTAGCTGATAGCAACGTCGTGCTCCGGGCGCAGTCCGGCCAAGCGAATCATCTGCCGGGCCAGATCCACGATCCGGACAGGGGCGCCCATGTCCAGAACAAAGATCCCGCCCTCCGGCATTGCTTGGCCGCCAGTGCCCGCGACGCTGGCCTGCAGGACCAGGCTGACGGCTTCCCTCACGGTCATGAAGTAGCGCTGCATGTCCGGATGGGTGACGGTGAGTGGTCCGCCGCGTTCCAGCTGGCGGCGAAACAGCGGCACGACGCTGCCCGTGCTGCCGAGCACGTTGCCGAACCGAACGGTGACGCAACGCATGCCGCGCGCCTGGGTGCGCCCGGCGATGTCCAGCGCCTGGCAATACATCTCGGCCACGCGTTTGCTTGCCCCCATCAGGCTGCTGGGATTGACCGCCTTGTCAGTGCTAATCAGGACCATGGCGTCGGCGCCGCAGGCGGCGGCTGCGTCGGCCACGATCCGGGTGCCGACGACATTGGTGAGCAGGCCTTCCATTGGATTGGCCTCCACCATCGGGACGTGCTTGAGGGCAGCGGCGTGGAAGACCAGCGCAGGTGCAGCTTCCGTGAAGATAGCGGCGATGCGGGTGGCGTGCCGAATGTCGGCGATGACGGGGCGGCGGGGAACCTCAGGATGAAGCTCGCCAAGCTCAACGTCGATCTGCCACAGCGCGTATTCACTCTGATCCAGCAGTGTGAGGCAGGCAGGCCTGAGTGCCGTCAGCTGGCGCGCCAGTTCGCTGCCGATACTGCCGCCGGCCCCTGTCACAAGGATATGACGGCCGGCAACCAGACGGGCCATGCCGGGCAGATCCAGTTGCACCTGCGGTCGGTTAAGCAAGTCCTCGATGGCGACCGGGCGCAACTCGATCCGTTCCGCGGAGGTAAGGGCTGTTGGGCGTGGTGCGCGGCGGACAGGCAGGCCCAGTGTTTCGGCCTCTGCGATCAGGGCAGCGAGCGGAGTGCCAAGGAAGTCGGGTTCGGTGATGACGAGGGCGGACGGGGGAGGCCTCAGGCGTGTCAGGACGTCCCTGGCCTGGGAGGCGGTGCCCAGGATGGGAAGATTGTGCATGCGGCGGCCGGCCTGCCGATCCGTAAGTGCCAGTAATCCGACGATTCGCAGTGCAGAGGCTGGATCGGCGGCGGCGGCGCGGATGAACGC
>CAZZYR010000015.1:0-4173 GCA_964658235.1 uncultured Acetobacteraceae bacterium
CCTGGGCGCGCTTGGCGCGGGGCTCGCCGTGCCAGTGCTGCTCCGCCTGGCGCTGCTGGCGGCAGCGTTCCAGCCGGGGAATTCGGTTGATACTGGGGCCGCATGGCTTACACAGATGCTGGCTAGCCTGCCGGCGCCGCTTTGGTATTGGCTTGCAGCCTTGCCGCTGCTGGCTGCCGTCATCGGATGGCTGACCGCGCAGGCCACCGTGCGCGGCTGGCTGCGGCAATTGCCATGATGCCCGCACGATGAGCGCGCGACGGCGTGGCGCGAAGCTGCTGGCAGCGGGATTGGGGGCCCTGGTCTTAGCGTGGCTTGCCGGCTTCGTCTGGTTTGTGGAGGGGGCGCTTCGGCCGGAATCCGGGCAGTCCACGGCGGACGGCATCGTTGTGCTGACCGGCGGCGCGGACCGGATTGCGGCAGGGGTAAGACTATTGGAGCAGAAGCGCGGCCGCGTGCTGCTGATCTCCGGCGTGGGGCATGGGGCGGACCTGGACGACCTGCTCCGCACCACCGGCATCGATCCCGCGCCGCTTCGGGACCGCATCACCCTTGGCCGGGCGGCCACCACCACGGCCGGCAACGCCGAAGAGACGGCCGCCTGGGTCAAGTCCCAGGCGCTTGGCTCGCTGTTGGTGGTCACCGCCGGCTATCATATGCCGCGCGCCCTGACCGAGTTGCAGCGCAGCCTGCCGGGCATTCGGCTGGAGCCGGCCCCTGTACTGCCACCGGCGTTGCGCCGCGGCGGCAGCCTGTCCACGGTGCGGTTGCTGGCGGCCGAATACACCAAATTCCTGGCAGCTGAGCTCGGGCTTGGCCGGCTGGGCGCAGCTTAGGAGTATGCCGATCGTGGCAAAGCTCAGGGCGGCCGGCTTTGCCGTGTGGTTCTACGGCGTGACCCTGGCGTTCTGCCTGCTTGGCGTGCCGGTCCGCCTGTTTGCGCCGCATTTGGCGCTGGTCGTGGCGCGGAATTGGGTCCGCACCGTGCTTGCCGGGATGGTTCCGATCATCGGGATCCGGCTGGTGCTGTCCGGACGCGAACATTTGCCCGCCGAAGGGCCGGCTTTGCTCGCTTGCCAGCATCAGTCCGAGTTCGACACGCTCGTTTGGCTGACGCTGCTCAAGCTGCCCAGTTATGTGATGAAGCAGGAACTGACACGTATTCCACTGTTTGGACCCCTGCTGGTTCCCGCCGGGATGATTCCGGTTGACCGCAGCGCGGGGGCGTCCGCGCTGCGGCGGCTGCTGGACGATACGGCTGAAGCCGCGCGCGCGGGCCGGCAAATCGTGATCTTTCCCGAGGGGACGCGGGTGCTGCCGGGCCAGACCGTGCCGCTGCAGCCTGGTGTGGCAGCCATTGCCACGCGGCTGAACCTGCCAGTGTTGCCCGTTGCCACCGATTCCGGGCTGCGCTGGACCCGGGGCTTGCTGGCGCGCACCCGAGGTCCCATCCATCTCATGATCGGACCCCCTATCCCCGCCGGCACGCCGCGTAAGGAGCTGCTCGCCGCCATTGAGGCGTTCTGGAAGCGTGCTGAAAACAGCGGCTTCAAGTCTGTGGATAACAGTGTGGATGACATTTCGGGCGAGGCGCCGCCGTCAACCCGCCGCCCGGGTTAACGCTTTCGGAAACCACGGTTTTTCCGTTCGGTAACTCACGGTTGCGGGAGCGATTTGGCTCCGGTTGCGTGGATAAAATTACGTAAGACCCTGTTTCCGTTCAAGTTTGAAATGTGTGTGAACTTGCGCGCCGGCTAAATAGGCGACTCCGCGCCATTGGCCATGGGGTCGCGCTGTTTTCAGCTGTCGCCTGTGGATGAGTGAAGCGTTTGCAGCTGGATCCGCGCTGGAAACGCTCAGGATTTACAGGCTTTCGCAGTTTACAGCGCCGCGTGTGTATTAATTGACAGCATTCCCACCTCTGCTTCGGTTCAATCAGGAAACGCCGCCCAGCCCGTGCGTAGAATACTTACACGCAACGCGCCGGAGTTTTTCCAATGACCTACGCCACCCCAACCTTCGATTTCTATGACGATGGTCTGGTGCACAGCCATCACTGGTCACGCAGCACGCCGCCCGGCGAGAAGCCCTCGGAAAGCCGCGCGGCTGGCGCACGCGAGCATGACACGTCCGCCCAGGACCACGCGCGCAACTAAAACCGGGAGCGGCCGGGGATCGACCCGGCCGCGTCAGCTCAGCAGGCCGGCCCAGGCACCGCTCATGCAGGTGGCTATCGTGCCGGACAGAATGGAGCGCAAGCCAAGGGCGGCGATTTCCGCCCGGCGCTCTGGCACCATGGCACCGATGCCCCCAATCATGATCCCGGCACTACCTAGATTGGCAAATCCGCAAAGCGCGAAAACCATGATCCGCCGACTGCGCGGTGCCAGCGCTGCACCGCCTTGGCCAGCTAGGCTCACATAGGCCACCAACTCGTTCAGCACCGTTTTGGTGCCAATCAGCAGTCCCGCCGCCTTGGTTTCTGCCCAGGGCAGCCCGATCAGCCACATGACGGGCCGAAACAGTGTACCCAACGCCGCCTGCAAGCTCCACGTGTCGGCCTGTCCGTGCGGAACGACACCGAGCGCCATGTTCACGAGTGCCACGAGCGCCACCGTCACCAACAGGGTGGTGGCGATGCCCACCAGCGGCGCCACACCCTCCGCGGTCCCGCGCGAGATGGCATCAAGTACACCGGCCGGGCGGGCATGGTCCACCGTGACCGGGCGCGAGGCTCTTGCGTCGAACGGCACCATCATCGCCGCCACCGCCAGCGCGGCGGGCGTGCTGATGACGGAAGCGACCAGAATCGCGCCCAGCGCGTCCGGCAGGACCGGCGCCAGGATGGCAGCGTAGATCGCCATGACGGTGCCGGCGACGCCGGCCATGCCGCAGCTCATTAGAGCGAAAATTTCGCCGCGCGACATCGCCGAGAGGTATGGCCGGATCAGCAGCGGCGCCTCGATCATGCCGAGGAAGATGTGCGTGGCTGCCCCCAGCGCGAGCGGGCCATCCAGGCCAAGGCTGCGGCGCAGCACCCAGGCGAACGCCCCGGTGACGCGCTGGAGGATGCCGAGATAGAGCAGCAGCGAGCTGAGCGCGCTGATGACGAGCACCAGCGGCAGTATCTTAAAGGCGAGCACAAAGCTGGCGCCCGGATGGGTTTCCACGAAGGGGAGCGCGCCGCCGCCAAGGTAGCCGAAAACAAAGCCGCTACCCTGGTCCGTGGCGGCCTGCAGCGCGTCCACCAGGCGGTCCGCGAGCAGCACGATTTTGCGTGCGGCTTCGGTGTGGAGCAGCAGCAGGGCGAGCGCGGCTTGGAGGGCGAAGCCGCCGGCGACGGTGCGCCAAGGGATGGCGGCGCGGCGTTCGCTGAGGAGGTAGGGGACTAGGCCCAGGACGAGTAGGCCGAGGAGAGCTTGCATAAGAGAAGGAAGGCCTTCTTTTTTGAAAAAAAGAAGCAAAAAACTTTTGTCTATTGAGTTTGCGACAGCACGGAAAAAAGTTTTTTGGTTCTTTTTTTCAAAAAAGAACTTCTTCCTTACGCTTTGAGTGCACCCTCAAGCATTGCCAATCCCTCCTCCAGAATCGCATCTTCCACAGTCAGCGGCACGAGGATTCGGATCACGTTGGAAAAAATCCCGCAGGACAGCAGTACGAGGCCGTGTTCCAGTGCGCGTGCGGTGACGCGCTTTGTGGCGTCCGCATCCGGCTCTGTGCCGCCGCGCTCCTTGAAGATCTCGAAGCCGATCATGGCACCGGGGCCGCGGATGGCGCCGATCGGCAGTGTATCGTTGCGCTGTGCCAACTGCATCAGCCGCTGCTTGATGCGCGTGCCGATGGCGTCGGCGCGGGCCATCAGGCCTTCATCGGCGATCACGTCCAGCACGGCGAGTGCGGCGGCGCAGGCGATGGGATTGCCGGCATAGGTGCCGCCGAGGCCGCCGGGTTCGGCGGCCTGCATCACCGCGTCGCGGCCGATGACGCCGGAGAGCGGAAAGCCACCCGCCAGTGATTTCGCGACCGTGATCATATCCGGTTCGACGCCGCTATGTTCGATGCCGAACATCTTGCCCGTGCGGGCGAAGCCGGACTGCACCTCATCGGAGATCAGCAGGATGCCGTGGCGGTCGCAGATCTGGCGCAGCGCCACCAACAGTTCGGTGGGGGCTT
>CAZZYR010000015.1:4183-9921 GCA_964658235.1 uncultured Acetobacteraceae bacterium
GAAGCCCCCTTCGCCCTGGATTGGTTCGATGATGATGGCGGCAACGCGGCTGGGTTCGATATCCGCGCGGAACAGGAATTCGAGCGCCTTGAGTGATTCCGCGACCGTGGTGCCGTGGTGTTCGATGGGGAACGGCAAATGGTAGATTTCGGCCGGGAATGGGCCGAAGCCGCGCTTGTAGGGCAGGGTTTTGCCGGTGAGCGCGCTGGTCATGATGGTGCGGCCGTGGAAGCTGCCGGAGAACGCGATGATGCCGGAGCGGCTGGTGGCGACGCGAGCGATCTTGACGGCGTTTTCCACGGCTTCGGCGCCGGTGGTGAAGAAGATGGTGCGCGCGGGCCCCTTGAAAGGTGCGAGCGCATTCAGCCGTTCGGCCAGTTCCACGTAGGGCTCATAGGCCAGCACCTGGACGCAGGTGTGGGTGAAACGGCTCATTTGTTCCGTGGCGGCGGCGATGACGCGGGGGTGGCAGTGGCCGGTGTTGAGCACGGCGATGCCGCCGGCGAAATCGATGTAGCGGCGGCCTTCGACGTCCCAGACTTCGGAGTTTTTCGCATGGTGGGCGTAGACGGAGGTGGCGTGGCCGAGGGCGCGCGGGATGGCGGCGTTGCGGCGCGCGAGGAGGTCGATGTTGCCCACTTAGAAAACTCCGAAGGAAGAGTTCTTTTTGAAAAAAGAACCAAAAACTTTTATCCGGCTGTCGCGGACTCAACTGACAAAAGTTTTTTGCTTCTTTTTCTTCAAAAAAGAAGGCCTTCCTTACCTTGCCTGCTGAATGGCCGACAACACCCACCGCCCCCCCGGCGCGCGCAGGAACGTCCAGATCTCCGTCACCGTCACCCGTTCATTCGGGCTGCCATCCACCACGCGGCCGGTGGCGTCCGTGGTGACATCGATCATCGAGAAGCGCATGCTCACGGTTGCGTATTCGCGTGAGCCTTCCGACCAGGCTTCCGACAGATCGCCCTTCTGCAGGCTGACACCAGTGACGGTGTTGCGCACGCCGCGGCTGGTTTGTTCGGCCAGCTGTTCGGCGAAGTAGCTGACCATTTCGGGCGTTGCCATCGTGCCGAGCGCATTCAGGTCATGAGCGGTCCATGCCGCCTGGATGCTGTGCAGGAGCTGGTCGAAGGACTGATAGTCGCTCTGAACCAGCGCGAGGGGGCGGCCGGAGGGGCCGCCCCCGCCGAAAGCAGGGCGCGCGGCCTGGCCCTGGTTCATCGTGCGGCCGAACAGCCCGCCCGCGCCGGCCATGGCGAGGTTGCCGGCGAAGAAGCGGCGGTAGATCCAGCTGCCGATCCAGTAGAGCAGGAAGAGTTGGAGCAGCAGGCCGATAATGCTGCCGCCGCCGTTCATGCCGCCAAAGAAACCATGGCCGAACAGCATGCCGCCAATGCCGGCGCCAATCAGCCCGCCCATCAGGCCGCTGGTGAAGGCGGAGCGCGGCCGCATGCCGTAGCCGCCGCCATAGGCCTGGCCGTAGTTGCTCGATCCATAGCTGGAGCCGTAGCCGCCACTGTTTGGAGTCATGCTCCGCTGCATGGGCGTGCTGCTCATGCCCGGTGTGGAAGACCAAGTGTGGCTGCCTCGGCTGCCGAGGGACATGCCGCTGCCTGGCCGGGCGCCTGCCAGCGCGGGGGCCAGCGCGATCATCAGCGCGAGCAGTATGGGTGCGAAGCGGCGCATGGCGTTCCCCGTTTTCATGTAGTGAATATAGGGAGTCGGGCGCTGGAAGTGGAGGCCCGCCTGTCAGGCCGCTTCCGGCAACACTGCCCAGTCCGGAACGCGCGGCTGGATGCGGCGCCCATCCGCCAGCAGGCCCTCCGCGGCGATTGCGTCCACTCTCAGGAGGGCCAGCCCGTGCCCGCCCAGGCTGGACCGCATGACGCCCACCTCCCGGTCGTGGTGCATCACCGGCGTGCCCGCCGGCGGCAGCTCCGCGTCACCGTGGACCGGCAGCAGGCGGCGCTTAACAAGGCCGCGATAGCGGGTCCGCGCCGTGAGTTCCTGGCCCATGTAGCAGCCCTTGGTCCAGGAGATGCCGTGAAGTTCGTCGAAACCAGCTTCCAGAAGAACGGATTTGTCCGACTCCATGTCCCGCGAGCCGTCCGGCAGACCGAGTGCCAGGCGATGCGCGTCCCATGCGGCTGCGTCCGTGGTGACGGGCAGATCGGCCGTGAGGATGCGCCAGCCCGCGTTCGGCAGCCGCGGATCCGGCGCGGCGACACCATCGTCACCGGTCGGGGCACCATTCCAGGCGGTGAAGACATTCAAGCGTGAGGAGGCAATCGCCACATCCGCGCGCAGGCGGTAGCGGGAGAGACGCTGCGTGAGCATCGGCGCGTGGGATGCCTCGCAGTCCAGCAGGAGGCGGTCCTGGTCTGCCAGGATGAAGAAATCGGCCAGCCATTTGCCCTGCGCGGTCAGGAGCGCGGCCCAGACGGCGCGGCCGGGCGCGGCTTCGGCCACGTCGTTCGAGACCAGGCCGTTCAGGAAGGCCACGCGGTCGGCGCCAGTGATGGCGATCACGCTGCGGGTGGGGAGGTGGGCAGTTTGGGTCATGGACGCGAGGTGGGAGGACGGAAGGGAAAAAAGAAGCAAGAACTTGTGTCCGTGCGCTGTGCGCGTGCCGACTCAGCGACAGGATAAGAGTTTTTTGCTTCTTTTTTGCAAAAAAGAAGGCCTTTCTTCGGTACTCTTCCCATGCCAAATCGTAACCATGCGTCTTTTTCTACTTCTGTTCCTCGCCTGCGTGAGCCCGGCGCTTGCCCAGCCGCTGGTGCAAACCGGCCCGCTCACCTTCGCCCCCCTTGTCCGCCGCGTGGTGCCGGCGGTGGTCAACATCGCCGTGCGGATGAACGTGGCCGACCCGCAGGCCGCGGCCGGCATGCCGCCCGAACTGAAGGGCACCCCGTTCGAGAAGACGTTCCGCGACAAGCTGAAAGCACGCCACGAACAGATGATCGGCGCGGGCTCCGGCTTCGTGCTGGACCCCACCGGGATCATCGTGACGAACAATCACGTGGTGGGCAGCGCGGACAAGATTCTGGTCAGCTTTACGGACGGCACCGAACTGCCGGCCCACATCATCGGCACGGACGAGCTAACGGATATCGCGGTGATCAAGGTTGATGCCGACCACACCTTGCCGGCCGTGCCGTGGGGCGACAGCCGGGCGGTTCAGGTGGGCGACTGGATCATGGCGGCCGGGAATCCGTTCGGCCTGGGCGGCTCCGTCACCGCGGGTATCGTCAGCGCCCGCGGCCGGGACATTGGCGCGGGGCCGTTCGATGATTTCTTCCAGTTGGATGCGCCGATCAATCCGGGCAATTCCGGCGGGCCAAGTTTCAACATGTCCGGCCAGGTGATCGCGCTGAATACCGCAATCGTCTCGCCGACCGGCGGCTCCGTGGGCATCGGGTTTGCGATCCCGTCCGAGATCGCCCAGCGCATCGTGGACGAGCTGCTGGCCAAGGGGCATGTGGACCGGGGCTGGCTGGGCGTGGATTTGGACACCACGGGCCGCCACCACGCGGGGGCTGTGATTGCCGCGGTCAACCATGGCGGGCCGGGCGCGCGCGGCGGACTGCACGCGGGCGACCTGGTGACCGCGATTAATGGCGAGCGGGTGGAGAGCACGCGGGAGCTAATCCGGGATGTTTCGGCCGTCAATCCGGGGGGGACGGCGCGGTTGCGGGTGCGGCGGGGGTCGCAGACGATGGAGTTGTCCGTAGTGGTGGGGAGAAGGCCGCCGGAGCCGCCGCAGGCGGAACCGGAGCAGTAGGGGTAAGGCCTTCTTTTTTGAAAAAAAGAAGCAAAAAACTTTTAATTATTTGGGCGCGCTTCGGGATAGGCGCAGGGCGTTAGCTACGAACCATAAGCGGAGAGACGCCTTGCGAATCCTGATGGTGGAAGACGACCCGACGGTGGCGCAATTCGTCGTCAAGGGGCTGCGCGAGGCGGGGCATGTGGTGGAGCACGCCGATAACGGGCGCGACGGGCTGTTCATGGCAGCCAGCGAAACCTTCGACACCATCATCCTGGACCGCATGCTGCCGGGCGGGATCGACGGCATCCGGCTGCTGGAAACCCTGAGGTCACAGAACAACTCCACGCCCGTGCTGCTGCTGTCCGCGCTGGCGCAGGTGGACGAACGCGTCGCTGGCCTGAAGGCCGGCGGCGATGACTACCTGACCAAACCCTTCGCCTTTTCCGAGCTGCTGGCGCGGGTGGAGGCGCTGACCAGGCGGGGCAAGTCTGACGGCCCGCAAACCAAGCTGGTGGTGGGCGATTTGGAGATGGATCTCCTCTCAAGATCCGTGCGCCGTGCGGGACAAAAGATCGACTTGCAGCCGCGCGAATTCCGCCTGCTGGAATACCTTATGCGCCACGCCGGACAGGTCGTGACCCGCACCATGCTGCTGGAGGGCGTGTGGGATTACCATTTCGATCCACAAACAAACGTGATCGACGTTCATGTCAGCCGGCTGCGCCAGAAGATCGACAAGCCATTCCCCAGCGCGTTGATCCACACGATCAGGAATGCGGGCTACATGCTGCGGCCCGAGTGAGCTTGCCTGACACCACCCAATGATCCGCTCGGCCAGCCTTCGCTTCGCCGCCATCTTCGGTATCGTCTTCGCGCTGTCCGCCTTGGTCCTTGTCGCGTTCCTGTGGCTGTCTACGGCCAACTTGCTTGATCGGCAGGTGGAGGCGGCGATCAATGCGGACGCGCAGGGACTGGTGGAGCGCTGGTCCGAGGGCGGCGTGCCGGCGCTGCTGCTGACGATCCAGGAGCGGCTGGGCGAGAACGTGGATGACGACGCGATCTACGAGCTGACGGATCCGTTCGGCCACACGGTAGCCGGCAACCTGGCCAGGTGGCCGGACCGGGTAGAGACTCAAGGCGCGTTCTATGAGCTCAACGTGATGCGCGCCGGGACGCGCAGCCTGGCCGACGTGCGGCGCTACGACCTGCCGGGCGGCTTCCGCCTGCTGGTGGGCCGCGACGTGCGCGGCCGCGTGGAACTGCGGCGGCTGCTGACGAACGCGCTGTTTTCGTCGCTGCTGGTGATTGCCGGGCTGGGCGCGGCCGGCGCGTTCGTCATCCGCAACCTGTTCCGCAGGATGGTGGCCGAGGTTTCCGCCACCGCGGACGCCATCGCCGGCGGCGACCTGACCCCGCGTGTCCGGCGATCCGGGCGAGGGGATGAGTTCGACCGCATGGCGGAATCGATCAACACGATGCTGGAGCGCATCGCCCGGTTGATGGATGGCGTGCGTCAGGTGAGTAATGCCATCGCCCACGATCTGCGCACGCCCATCACGCGGGCTCGTGCACGTCTGGAGGACGCGGCGTTGCACGCACGATCGGAGGGAGAACTCCGCGCCGGCGTGGAGCGGGCGGTATCGGACCTGGACAATGTGACGGCCGTCTTCCAGGCACTGATGAGAATCGCGGAGATCGAGGTGGGGGCGCGGCGATCCGCGTTCGCGGAGGTGGATCTGGGCCCGCTGCTGGCGGACCTGGCCGAGCTTTATAGCGCGGTGGCTGAGGAGAACGGGCTCAGTCTGCACTTAGCGGTGCCGGACACGTTGGCCATCCTGGGCGACCGCGACCTGCTGCAGCAGGCGGTGGCGAACCTGCTGGACAATGCCATCAAGTTTTCCCCCGATGGCGGCAAGATCACGCTGTCTGCAGCGCGTGTTGATCGCCTGGTCAGGCTGTCTGTGTCCGA
>CAZZYR010000015.1:9931-13889 GCA_964658235.1 uncultured Acetobacteraceae bacterium
AGGCATCCCCGAGGCCGACAGGCCGAGGGCGACGGAGCGATTCTTTCGCGGCGAGACGGCACGCAGCACGCCCGGGTCAGGATTGGGGCTGGCCCTGGTGCAGGCGGTGGCGCTGCTGCACGAGGGGACGTTGCACTTGGCGGACGCGCACCCTGGCCTAAACGCGACCATCAGCCTGCCCGCGATGGCGGCGCCGCACATGAACATCGCTTCATCCCCGCCCCACCCGGCGGAGAGTGCAACGGTGTCATCTGCTTCGGCCAGATGACGATCCGCCGCGCCCTTCCGCTGCTGCTCCTGCTGGCATCGCCTTGCCTTGCCGAGGATCCGCCCAGCTTCGCCCTGACGTCCGATACGGCGGCCTATTGCGCGCAGCTGGCGCGCCAGGTGGCTGACCGACACAGCGCGGTTTCCGACGTGCAACGGCTGTTGGGCGAGGGACGCGACATGTGCGACCGCGGCCAGATACGTGGCGGCATTCGGCGGCTGCGGCGCGCGTTGGTGATTCTGCATCATCGGCTGGTGAAGGAAGATGCGGCGCCGCCGTGAGGAGGAGAAGGAAGGAAGGCCTTCTTTTTTGAAAAAAAGAAGCAAAAAACTTTTGTCAGGCTGTCGCGGACTCTCATAGACAAAAGTTTTTTGGTCCTTCTTTCAAAAAAGGACTGCTTCCTTCCCTCGAACGCCTCAGTAGTTGTAGAGCAAATTGGCGGCGTTCACGGTTCCCAATCCGGTGGCAAGGTCATAGCCGGGCACGGCCGGAAACGCGTTGGTTTGCGGGGAAATCTTGGACCGCAGGATGCCGACACCCATCGTGGCGGCGGCGTTTGTGAAACAATCCACCGATCCTTTCACGCATGGCTGTGCGTTGTCGCCGGCGGTGACGTCGTAGAAGACGCAAGCGCCGGAGATCTTGTTGCCGAGCGAGGAATTGCAGCGGCTCACCAGAAGCGGGTTGGTGAACTGCAATTGCGCGATCTGATAGAGCCGGGGTGCGGGATTGCCAAGCGGCACGCCCTTGACCTGTTCCGCCAGTGCGATGATGCCGGCCATGGCGGGGGCGGCGACCGAGGTGCCGCCATAGGCGTTGCCGAACACGTCGTTCACCACATTGTAGTTGCAGGGCGTGCCGCCTTCAGCGGCGTCCGACATGCAGATGACGTAGAAATGCCCCCACAGCCCGTTGGCTGCGAACAGGGAAATGTCGGGCTGGTCGCGCACGCCGTCCGCGGGGACGCCGGGAACGCCGATGTTCTGCCAATCCGGCTTGGCGTAGAACACGCTTTGGCCGCCGGTGCCGCCGACGCCGTTCTGATCCTTGAGAGCTGCAGCCGTGTTGCAATTCGCAAGCGGTGAAGGAGATTTCAGGAATTTGCTCAGGACCGAACTAGCGCAGGAATTGTTCCAAGGAATTTCCGGCACATAGCTTTTGGCGGAGCTGAAGGCGTCGCCGTTCGTGGCGGACCAGTATTTGGGCACAGTCGCGGTGGCCGCATCGTAGAAATCCGTGCCGCCGACGGTCAGGTTGTAAGGGTTCGTCGAAAGTCCGTTCACGCCAAGGCCGGTGCTGGCAATGCCGTTGCGGTCACTGGACGAGCCGCTGTCGCCGGAGGAGACCAGGATAGACTTGCCTTCTGCGGCGCCCATCTCCATCAGGTTCGCCCAGCCGGCCAGGAAGGTCAGGCCGTCGGATGTCTCGTCGCCGCCGTAGCTGATGCTGAAAACGGTGGCTTTCGTCGGCAGTTCGACGAGATTTTGGAGCGTTGTCTCAACGCCGAAGGTCGTGGAACTGCCGGGGCAGGCGGCCTCCTGGATCGCGGCGTCCGGGGCGGCCGCACTGGCCCAATCGATGTCGATGGCTGCTTCCACCTCATCGCCGGTGAAGCCCGGATCGCCACAGCCGCCGGGGTGCACCAGCTTGAGCGTGCCGGCGTAGCCGGTGAGCTTGAAGGCTTTGCGGAACGTGTTCCAATCCTTGGGCAGCACGTCTGTCTGCTCGACAAGTGCGATGGTGATGCCTTTGCCGGTGATCGGAACCCCGTATTGACTGGTGCCGTTGAAGAGACCTGTGAGGTTGTAGATCGTCGCGAAATCGGCAGGTGCGACCGCGTAGTACGCGGGATTGGACGGCACGGTGAACTTTGGCGAGATCTTGATAGCGTTCGGCTTTGGGAAGAAGTTCGACAGTGTGGCGCCGCGCACGACAGGCGCCATCGCGGCGGGGATCGCCAGATCGGTCATGTTTGCAATGTGCGTTTCTCCGGACACCGAAACGCTGTGTATGGACGTGTGGAAAGCGGCGCTAATTGCGGATGGTTTGCCGCCGAAATCGATCGACATGCCCGCGGGGGAGACACGGTTGACGGTCAGGCCATGTCTCTGGAGCCAGCCGACAACTTTGGCCACATCGGCCTCGTCCGGGCCGTATGCGCGCAGATCCGCAGGCGTGAGCCATTGCCGGAACCTGGGCGATTTCGGATCCTGCTGATCATGCACCAGACGGTCCAGTGCCGCCTGGCGCTCCGCGGGGCGGTTCAAGACCAGGTTCACGTGGTCCAGCACCTGCGTATCGGCCAGCATGCCAAGATCGCGCGCCGCAGACAACTTTGAGGAACGCTCGCCGCGGACGGCAACAGTCGCCGCATCATCGATTGCGGCCGTGACCAGCGGTGCGGCCGCGGCAGCCAGGGACAGGCTCGTCAATAACGTGGCGCCAAGCAAAGTTGTCTTCAGTGTAGAGAGCATCGGTAGCCTCCAAAGCCGAAAAGTGAAATTAAGGAGGCCGTCGCCGGCACTCCTCCCAAGGAAGTGTCAGCGGATTTGACTGCGTTTTCTGCCTTCGTCCGCGTCGAGCGGCTCAAGTGTTCTCGGCAATACAACGCTGTGTCCCGTCGTTGTGATCACGAGACCGTAGCGTCACCGTTTCGGCCAGACAACCTGAAACATGGCTGTTGTTACAGAAATCAGAGCGGCACACATCTCCGTGCGTGGGCATCTATTTTCGAGATCGGAGCTTGAAATTCTGATATTTGATCCACCGAACCTTTAGGTCTTGACGACCTTCGGCGGTAGATCGAGCTTGATGGACAGCTCCTTCAATCGTGCAGGCGCAACTTCCGCCGGCGCTCCCATGAGCAGATCCTCGCCCTGCTGGTTGAGCGGAAATAGAATGACCTCCCGGATGTTCGGCTCCTCGGCGAGCAGCATCACCATGCGGTCGATGCCAGGCGCGGAGCCGCCATGTGGTGGCGCGCCGTAGCGGAAGGCGTTCAGCATGCCGCCAAAGCGGTCTTCAACGTCTTGCTGTGTATATCCGGCGATCTCGAAGGCGCGGATCATGATGTCCGGCCGGTGGTTGCGGATGGCGCCGGAGGACAATTCGATGCCGTTGCAGACAATGTCGTATTGGAACGCCTTGATCAGCAGCGGGTCCATCGTCTCCAACGCCTCCATTCCGCCTTGCGGCATGGAGAACGGGTTGTGCGAGAAATCGATTTTCTGCGTCTCTTCGTTCAGCTCGTACATCGGGAAATCAACGACCCAGCAGAACCGGAAAGCATCTTTCTCGATCAGATCGAGTTCCTGGCCGATCCGCGTGCGCACGGCACCGGCAAATTTGCCTGCCGTCTCGTGGGCGCCGGCGGCGAAGAAGATCGCGTCGCCCGCCTCAGCGCCGCACGCCACCCGGATAGCCTCGAGCCTGTCAGGCTCGAGGTTCTTGGCGATAGGGCCCTTGGCGCCATCGGCCGCGTAGATGATGTAGCCGAGGCCGCCCGCGCCTTCGGCACGCGCCCACTCGTTGAGCTTGTCGAAAAACCCGCGCGGCCGCGGGCCCGCGCCTGGAGCGGGAATGGCACGAATGATGCCGCCGCTGGCTGCAATCTTGGCGAACAGCCCGAAGCCGCTGCCGGCAAAGTGCGCGGTGACATCGGTGATGCGCAGCGGATTGCGCAAGTCCGGC